>CALPKD020000159.1 GCA_943324055.2 Chitinophaga pinensis | reverse complement strand
TGAACGGTATACATATCCTTAGCGGAGTCCACAATTTTCAATAATACATTGGAATCAATATATCCCATCTTTGCACCGCCTAGGCGGTCTTCACCCATACCGTATGACAATGCTGGCAATTTTCCGGTAGTCCTCCCATAAAAAACAAAGTTGCCTGTATTGGTTTGAGCTACACAGTTAATACTAGTAAGAATACAGATAGTTAAGATGAATTGTTTCATTATTTGAAGTTAGTAAAAACCTTTCAAAAGGCGAATTCATTGAATCCTATCAAATCAATAGTTTATTAGCAAATACTAAAGTGCTAGAGTTCTATTTTTTATAATTTAATTTTATTACCTCGGTTGCGGGTTTGCCATATGTTGGGAATTCCTGAGTATACCAAATGTCATTATTTTTAAATTGTTCTAGAATAATTGATGAAATACCCCAAGTAGTGGTTCCTGCAAACAAAGTCGGATTTGCATTCAATACCTTAAAGTATCCAGAAATTCCTCTTTTTTGTACATCGTTATTAACTGATTTTGTTGGTCCGGGGGAATCATTGGTATTAAAGAGTGCCGTACTAGCACTTTGATATCCACTTTCCATTGCAAAAATCTTTTTATTATATTTTGTTGAAAGCTTTTTTAGAAAATCAACAACATTTCCAATATCACCTAATTGATTGTTATTGTAATCAAAATTAGAATTCCATGCGTTTGCAATTTGATCTTCTGTAGCGTTATCATCTTTTGATACGGAAACGTATAATGACACACTTATATAATCAACCTTATCCCAAAATACTACTTCGTTAATATCTGGGACGGAACCCCATCTGTTAAATAATCCATCATAAGTTACTTGCCCTTTAAATATACTTCTGACGTTATCAATCAATGTAACCCATTCATTTCTTCTTTTGTCATCAATATGATTCATTTCTGTACCAATGCAAATACCGTCAAAGGTAGACGGCCCAACTCCGCTTATTAATGAGGTTAGATATTTTGACCATTCACCTAAAAATTTTGGATTGAATTTTGTTGTATCGGTAGTCCAAATATTTCTATTCCCCATAGAGGTTTGTCCAGCAGCATGAGGTTTGAGGATAACGAAAAACCCTCTATCTTTTGTCCATTTTACAAGTCGTTTTATGTCTTCTATTGGAGGGTGATAATTAGTATTGCTTTCAATTGGCACTAGGCTTCCGTCGTCATTAAAATTTACTGCCCAATCAAAAATTATTGTGTTGGATCCGCAATCTTGGATGTAATCAAATAACTTGGAGTTGGGATATTTTGTTGAGGCCCAATCTTTTCCCCACAAACCATAATTAAATCCTTGAAACTGAAAAATAGGCGTCTGATTTATTTTAGCAGCTAATATGGTATCAGGAGCAATGGTTGGACTTGTAGGTGTGGTTGGTTGAGGAATGATCTGATTTAAATCAGCAAGAGTAGATTCATTCTTTTTACATGATATAGCTAACAAAATTGCCACGGCAATAATTGCTTTTTTCATAGATAATTTTTTGATGGTTATTATTTATACAATTTCTTTTTTGATTTAATCGCATCATCCCAATTGTAAAATATATCCCACCAATTCTCAAGTGTAGTATTATTATACGAAATTGAATTATTTAATCCAGGTATAGATTGCCACCAATAAATAAACCATTTTACTTGTGCATCATTAGCATAGTTAGATTCGCCAACTATATTTGTTGCGGTCATTGGAAAAGAATAGTTTTTACCCAACCATGTATCAACGTTAACATCAATATAAGTTCCACCAGATGGTTGCCAACTTGCTATGTCAGATTTTACAGTGACCTTATTCCCATAATCATAATCTGAAGTTGCATTTGGCGGCCAGTGACAATTCCCAAGTCTAAATTCTTTAATTGTCGAAGTTGGCAAAAATGCTTTACCCCAAATTAGTGAGTTGTCGATATAAGATAATTGAGCTTCAATTTGATGACCTCTATTATGCAAATCGGTATCTGCGCCTCTATGCCCTGCATCGCCATATACTACGTATGTTTTAGAATATATTGGCAAATCCTTAGGGTGTCTATAGCTGTTTGAAATATCTCCAGTTAGCGGACTTGACATATTGGATTCGGGTAACCCATAGTAGCTATTGACGTCTGCCATGTTGTTTTTTATAACAGACGGGTATTCGTCTTTTGGAAACATCGTAATCCATATTTCTTTAGCCCCTAAATTATCAACATAGTTTTTGATATTTAATCTTTCAAATAACTTAAAGTATTCAATTGTTTTCATGTCAACAGGCTTCCCATTAGACGTTGTTTTAATCCAAAACGCAAGGTCTAATTCATATACATTTATATATCCTACAACGTCTATTGAAATATAAGGATCTGTTTTATTTGTAGCAAAATCTCTGAATCTAGTACCTTCTTCTATTGCACTTTTTTCAACTATTTTATCTGCAAAAATTTTTGCTTTTGCTCTTTCCAAAGTTGAATTATATAGGTCATAATAACCATCAGGTGCTCTTTGCATATCAAGTAAGACTCCATCTATTGTTGGAAGATAATTTATAATAACTACAGGCACTGTAAGCTTTCCTTTTCCTGATGACTTTAATTTGGCATCAATTGGAATGAATTCAATACTATTTATTTGAATATCATCTGAGACATTTAGGTTGTTGTATGTTATGCTGATTTTAACATTGCCAGATTGTGCACCTACAATATTTCTGTCAGAAAGTACATTAACAGCTTTAGTCGCGCTTGTTATTTTAATACTATCACTTAAATCAATAGTTGTCCCGTCAGTATAAACCCCCTTTACAATATATTTATGTTTCTTTGAAATTATCAACGAGTCTAAAGGATTCTCAATCTTCAAAGATGTAATTGCCATTTTTTCAAAAGTACAAATCAAATTGGTTGCTTTTGAAATAACTAAATCTAATGGAGTTGTGGATGAAATATTATCGCCAGACCACCCTCTAAACTGATACCCCTCACTTGGTTGAGGTGTTAAACGAACTGTAGTACCCGAGGTATAATTAGTAGATGCAGAAGCAATTTTAAATATTTCTTCTTTTACTGTCCCAGATCCTACTATCGTTAAACTTAAAGGGTATTGCCTTTTTTCAAAAACACATGTGACCTTTTTATCGGCATCCATTATAATATTTGCTGGATTAGTATTTCCGATATATCCTCCTGTCCATTCTTTAAATATATACTCAGCAGAAGGAGTTGCTAATATTTGCACAGAAGTCCCCATGCCATAAGTGCCAGTAGATGGGCTTACTGATCCCCCTATAATTGGAGTTACATTTACTATTAATTGTTTTTGAGGAATATCTTTTTTGCAGGCAGCAAAAAGAAATAAAATAGCCAAAGCCAGTAATGTTTTTTTCATTATTAAGTTTTAGACTATCCTTTGGGGGTTACCAAATATAGCAATTAAATTACATTTAATTAGGTCCCTCCAATTCCACCCATTCGCCTCCATTGACCCCCTGATTATGAGAGTTTTAGCTGAGATACAAGCTTGAAATAGATCTATTTTTCGTCAGTTTCGCTTTTTTAATCCGTTTTTTGTGAAAACCTGGCAGGGGGCCTAGCCGGGGAATTACATTTTTACCACTTTAAATTGTTGTACTATTTTATTGTCATTTGATGTAACTCTTATCATATAAGTACCGCCCGATAATTGACCTAAATTAATCCTACTTCCTGCAGTTAAATTAGGTTGAGTCGCGACCTTATTTCCAGTAGCTATTTCATATACATCTATATTTAATCGCTGATAGCCCTTCAACACAAAATCAAAGCTGAGTTGATTGATAAATGGATTAGGTGCTAGTTTAATGTATTCGTCTTTACTTAGATTAATAATGCCGGTTACTAAATAGTAGTAAGCTGCACTCATTACACTTGTACAACCATTGGTGGTTGTTTTTGCCGTGTAAGATCCTGGTGTTGCGGGTTTATACTTTTGGGTGGTATCTGTAATCGCAGATCCATCTTTATACCAAGTTGTACCCAAAGCTCCTGATAATAAATAGTTAGCAGTATCTCTTGATAATGTAGGAGCGGAAGGAATACTATACTTTTTTATTTGTATCGTATCAGATGAAATGACGCATCCTAAACTATCTGTTCTTGTTACAAATAATTTAGTACTGTCTGTAAATGTTTTATTACTCACATTAGTTAAGTCACTCTTTGTTCCATAATACCATTTTAACGAATCGCCTTTAAAGATATTGGATACGGTAAGTTTTAAGGAATCATTTGTACAAAAGGAAAAGTTAGTTGTATTAAATATAGGTTTAGCCAGATTACAATTATGTAATTTGAATATTAATAGATTTTGGGCAATAAAAGGATGATGAATTAATTCTGCAGTGCCGTCATTATCAAGATCGGCAGGTGTAAAATCATTCGAAAATATTCCCGAGTTTTCGTTTTTACTATACCAATTTTTGAAGCCATCTTGATAAAGAAACTTTTCCTTTCTTGTATATTTAAATTTACCCTCTTTCGAGCCTTTGAAATAAGTGAAACCATCATAGTTTTTCTCCCAATAGCCAGTAAATGGGTATGAATGAACTATACCCGAATCAAC
>CALPKD020000158.1 GCA_943324055.2 Chitinophaga pinensis | reverse complement strand
TAAATGGTTTTTATAAATGCGTTATTACATTATTGCTGGTGAAGCCAGTGGAGATTTACATGGTTCCAACTTAATCAAAGCGATTAAAGCAAAGGATGCAGATGCGGTAATCCAATGCTGGGGCGGTGATTTAATGGAGGCAGCGGGAGGTAAACTAGTAATGCATTACCGCAAATTAGCCTTTATGGGATTTGTAGAAGTGCTCCTGAACCTACGTACTATTTTAACGAATATTAAATTTTGCAAAGCAGATATATTTACATTTAAGCCGGACGTTTTAATTTGTATTGATTACCCTGGCTTTAATTTACGCATCGCTAAATGGGCCAAACAGCAAGGTTTAAAAGTGATTTATTTTATTGCACCACAAGTGTGGGCTTGGAAAGAAAATAGAGTGCCTGAAATGCGCGCAACCATTGACCGGCTGTTGTGTATCCTACCTTTTGAAAAACAATATTTTAAAGAAAGATGGGACTGGGAGGTAGATTATATTGGCCATCCGTTAATGCAAGTGTTGGAAAGCCAAAGCAATTTGCCGCATCCTATTCCTAGTATTCAAGGCCAACCGATTATTGCACTATTACCAGGCAGCAGAAAGCAAGAGATCTTAAAAAAGTTACCGGTGATGTTAAGTGTTGCAAAATATTTTCCCAGTTACCAATTTGCAATTGCACAAGCGCCGGGATTAGACGATGCATGGTTTGCTTCCCTTATTTCAACCGCTCCCAATATTCATATTGTAAAGGGGAATACGTATGCCTTATTAAACCATAGTAAAGCGGCATTGGTTACTAGCGGAACTGCCACTTTAGAAACTGCATTGCTAAATGTCCCTGAAGTAGTTTGTTATAAAGGCAACCCCATCACTCTATTTTTAGCGAAACGTTTTGTGAAGATTAAATTTATTGCACTCGTAAATTTGATTATGGGAAAAGAAGTGGTGAAAGAATTAATACAGTCCCAATTAACTACCCAAAATTTAGTAGCAGAGTTACAAAAGCTATTGAATGACCCTGCAAAACAAGCGCAGATTGCCGCAGACTATGCACAACTCAAACAATTATTGTTTACAGGAAGTAAAGCAACTGAAGTCGCCGTAGGAATTATACTAGAAGAAATTGATAAACAAGCGTAACCTAGTGCTTAAAAAAGGGAAGAATAACCAATTTAAAAAGCATCACTAGTAATGCAACCAGAAAGATCAAAATAGAAATTCTGTTCATTCCATGCATTGCTTTCATCATCGTAGTGCGCTCTTCCTTTGGGTCGCGTTTTACAATAAATAAATACTCGCCTAATTGTCTTAAAATGCCCATAAAATTATTTTTATAAAATTAAACAATTTATAAATACACCCTTTTGTCCCTTACGAAGACTGCAATTGCAGCCAAGCATTCAAATGTGCTGAAATTTGCACCGACTCAATTATAAATCCGTCATGCCCATACATAGAGTCAATTGCAATGAGGGTCGCATTGGGCATATGTTGTTCCATAAAGCGTTGCTCATCTAAAGGACAAAGGATATCGCTATTAATGCCTATGATAAAAGTAGGTATTTTGATACTAGCCAAGGTCGCCATTAAATCCCCACCCCGTTTACGTGCTAAATGATGACTGTCCATCGATTTAGTCAGTAACCAATAACTATACGCGTTGAATCTTTTTACCAATTTATCTCCTTGATAAATGATGTAAGCAGAAGCTTTAAAATTATCTATTTTTTCAGGATCGGCATCGGTCTGCTTTTCTTGAAATATCCCATAGTTGCGGTAAGTAAGCATACCAATTGCACGTGCAGCTTTTAACCCTTTTGCTCCTGCATTTGGCTTGGCTTCTTTCCAAGTACAATCGGCCTCGATGGCTAAACGTTGTGCAGTATGAACCGCAACACCCCAAGCACTTTCGGAAGGAGAAGTTGAAATCAAGAACATTTTTTTTATCCGATTAGGTTCCATTACCGCCCACTCTAATGCTTGGTATCCACCCATACTGCCACCTAATAAAAGGTCAATACTTTCGATCCCTAAATGTTGACGCAATAAAATATGCGCGTGAACCATATCTCTAATCGTAATAGTTGGGAAATTGTCATAGCTAATAGAAGCTCCAATATCCTCTATACTTAATGGCCCGGTTGAACCATAACAAGAACCAATAATATTCGCACAAACAATAAAATAGTCATCAGGATTAATTAGGTAATCAGCGCCAATTAATCCTTTCCACCAATCCGCTGCATCTGAATTAGCCGTTAATGCATGGCAAACCCAAGCCACTTTCTTACCTGGCTTATGCTCCCCATAAGTATGATAGGCTATTTTTAGCTTTGGTAAACTTACCCCGCACTCTAAAGGAAAAGGCTGATTGTATTGATATATTGATGGACCCATTTTTTCGAATTCTATTGCTAAGTAAGTATCTATTTGAATTACCTTTGCCAAAGGTACAATTTTTATACTTCTTATATACTAACAAGCATTCACCTATGGCAAGGATTCATTTAAAGCAAATAGACAAAGACTATCAATTTATAACTACGGACGAAGCAGGCCAACAATTGACAATGGATATTCCAGTTGATCAAGGAGGTCATGGCAATGGTGTTAGACCTATGCAAGCTTTATTAAGCGCGTTGGGCGGCTGTAGTGCAGTAGACATTGTAATGATTTTAAAGAAACAAAAAGAAACCATTGAACAATTTGAAATGATTATTGATGGCGAGCGTCAGGTAGGTAAAGAACCTGCTTTATGGGAGACGATACATATCATTTTTAAATTAAAAGGAACCATGACGCAAGAAAGAGCAGAGAAAGCATGTGACCTTTCCTTGGAAAAATATTGCTCAGTAGCTGCAACGTTAAGAGCAGCTGGAGCCAACATTACTTGGAGCGTAGAAATTTTATAATTTTTGTATCCGTATTTTAATAAATGAAATTACATTTTCAATAAAAGTAACATGAAGCATCCTCAATCTAAATTAATAAGAACACAAACGGAACGTACTCCCGAAGGAGAACATTCTACCCCCTTGTTTTTAACGAGTAGCTTTTGTTTTGAGGATGCCGAAGACATGCGTGCTGCATTTGCTGACGAAACAACGGACAATATTTATAGTCGATTTTCCAATCCCAATGTAAAAGAATTTGTGGACCGTTTATGTGTACTTGAAAATGCCGAAGCCGGATTTGCAACGGCAAGTGGAATGAGTGCGGTATTTGGATCCTTTATGGCTTTATTAAAAAAGGGAGATCATTTATTATCTTGTAATTCTATTTTTGGAAGTACCCATACCGTGATATCAAAATATTTACCTAAGTACGGAATGGAATATAGTTATGTTGCAGCTGGCGCCACTGCTGCTGATTGGGAAGCAGCAATACAACCCAACACTAAAATGATTTATGTCGAAACTCCTACCAATCCGGGATTGGAAGTAGTGGACATTGCAATGCTGAGTACGATTGCAAAAAAGCATCATATTATTTTAAATGTAGACAATTGTTTTGCAACTCCTATTGGCCAAACACCGATTGATTTAGGCGCTGACTTAGTAGTCCATTCGGCTACCAAATGGATCGACGGTCAAGGTCGCGTATTAGGAGGAGCAGTAGTTGGACGTAAAGAGCTGATTCAAGAGATTTATTTATTCTGTCGTAGCACAGGCCCTTCACTTTCTCCATTTAACGCTTGGGTACTAAGTAAAAGTTTGGAGACTTTAGAAGTAAGAATGGAACGCCATTGTAATAATGCTTTGTTTATTGCGGAAGCATTACAAGGGAACGAAAAAATTAATTTTGTAAAATATCCTTTCTTAATCTCCCACCCTCAATATGCAATTGCAAAAAAGCAAATGAAAAATGGTGGCGGTATTGTATGTTTTGAAATTAAGGGAGGTATTGAAGCGGGTAGACATTTTTTAAATAATTTAAAAATGTTATCCCTTACGGCAAACCTTGGTGATACCCGAAGTATTGCTTCTCACCCTGCCAGCACAACGCATGCAAAATTATCTGAAGCAGAACGCCAAGCGGTAAGTATCACTCCTGGATTGATTCGAATTTCGGTTGGCTTAGAGCACAGAGATGATATTTTAGCAGATATTTTGCAAGCTCTACAGGCATAAAAAATAATAAAAAGTTTACACTTATACAAGTCCTGCTCTTTTCACAAAGGGTGGGATTTTTATTTAGTGCAGGTCTGTTAATTTTAGGTGATTTCAGGCGGGTGATTTGTGATTTTTTAGTATATTGAATACGCTTATAAACCAACTAACGATTAAATCCAATCATATGAAATTAAGAACTGGTGTATTACTATCTGCTATGATGTTCCTACAGTATTATATATGGGGAGCCTGGTATGTAACGATGGGCCCTTATATGGATATTGCCTTTAAAGGCGAAAACGTAGATGTAGCCAAAGGCGCTGCCTATAGTGCCGGTGCAATTGCCACTATCATCTCTCCATTTTTTGTTGGAATGATTGCTGACCGATTTTTTGCTGCACAAAGAATCATGGGTGTATTGCATTTAGTAGGCGCTGCACTTTTAGTGTATGCAACTCAAATGACGCATACCTCCGGTTTTTATTGGGTAATACTAGTTTACTCTT
>CALPKD020000157.1 GCA_943324055.2 Chitinophaga pinensis | reverse complement strand
CGAGTACAATATGGTCGCAAATTTCTTCAACCTGCTCCATACGGTGTGTACTAAATATAATAGTGCAGCCTTTTTTAGCCAATCCATAAATCTCATCTTTAATTAAATTCGCATTGAGTGGATCCAGTCCGCTAAATGGTTCGTCTAATATGATTAGTTTAGGCTCATGTAAAACAGTAATTACAAATTGCAATTTTTGACTCATCCCTTTACTTAAATCCTCTACTTTTTTATTCCACCAGCTTTCCATTTCAAATTTCTTGAACCAGTATTTTATTTTTTCTGTTGCGTCTGCTTTGGATAGTCCTTTTAATTGAGCTAAGTATAAAGCTTGCTCTCCAATCTTCATTTTTTTATACATTCCTCTTTCTTCCGGCATATATCCAATCTTTTGAATATCGGCAGAGGGGTTAAATGGCTGACCATCTAACATAATTTCGCCGCCATCGGGATAAAAAATACCAGTAATCATTCTAAGGAGGGTAGTCTTGCCTGCACCATTGGGGCCTAGCAATCCAAAAATGCTTCCTTTTTGAATATCAAAACTGATATCATCTACCGCTTTTTGAGTAGCGTAATACTTCTTTAAATGCTTGAGGCTTAATAATGGATCCATATATAAGATATTTGTACCTAAATGTAATTTGATTTTTAATCTCCTTCCTATCTAATTTACATGAACGGGAAAAACAGAGTGCAGGCGTAAATGACTTAGGATAATAGTTTATATTCGTGTCAAATTTAGATTATGCCCTCAAAAAAATTAGGCTTTAGTATAGTATTAGCCTCCATTCTAATTGGATTTAGCAGTTGGGGTTTTTTAGTACACCGTACAGTGAATCAATTGGCTATTTATAATTTACCCGCTCCGTTGCAATCTTTTTTCCATGCAGACATGAACTATTTGGTGGAGAATGCACCAAGACCTGATGTTAGACGTAATACAGACAAAACAGAGGACACAAAGCACTTTGTGGACTTAGAAGCATTTGGTCCTAATGCGGCAACTGAAATGCCTTTGGATTGGGAATCTGCTGTAAAAAAATACTCAAAAGATAGCCTTATTAAATACGGCTGGGGCCCCTATAATGCAATGATGCAGTATGATCATTTGGTGGCGGCTTTTAAATCTAAAAATAAGGACAGCATCAATTTTTATGCTGCAGATTTAGGACATTATATTGCTGATTTGCATGTGCCATTACATACCACTATGAACTACGATGGTCAATTAACAGGTCAAAAAGGTTTACATGGATTATGGGAATCCTTTATTCCTGAACTAAGAATTGATCAGTATCAATTGTATAACACGCATAAGGCTAAGTATTTGAAAAATCCAGCTGCTGCATTGTGGGTTGATATTAGAAAAGCGAGTGCCTTGTTGCCTGAAATGTTCGAAAAAGAAAAAGAAGTTTCTCGTGCATTTACACCTGAACAAAAATATAAAATGCAAATGTATTACGGTAGAAATACAAGAATGTATACAAAGGAATTTGCCGAGGCCTACGCAAATGTCTTAGGATCAACTATTAATACGCAATTAATTGCATCCGCTAATTTACTTTCCGACTTTTGGTATACAGCTTGGGTAAACGGTGGTAAGCCAGCCTTTACAACAAGAGCTATTGGAGACAACTTGGATGTAGAAATTAATTCATTCAAGAAAAATCAATTAATTAAAGACAGCTTTTTATTATCAAAGAAAGTAAAATCAAAAGACTAACTCATTTAGCGGTATAAATTATTTGGCTTAGTGCTATTCGACATTTGAATAGTACTAAGCCATTTTCTTTTTTAAGAACTAGTTGTATGTAATACTAGCGTTTTAAATTTGGCTTTGGAGCATTAGGCTTTTATTACAAGGCCCATTTTTTGTGCTATAGCAACTGCTAATTTTTGACCATCCATCGCCGCACTTACAATGCCACCTGCGTATCCAGCTCCTTCGGCACAGGGGTACAAGTTTTTTATTTGTGGATGTTGGAATGTAGCTGCATCTCTAGGGATACGAACAGGGGAGGAGGTCCTACTTTCGGTAGCAACTACAATGGCATCATTGGTATAATAACCTTTCATCTTTTTACCAAACGCTTTAAATCCTTCCTGCAATGTTTGGTGTACAAAGTTGGGTAACACATCCTGCATCGAAGCTGCATGTAATCCTGGCAAATAACTTGCATCAGGCAAGTTTGCTGAAATTTTATTAGTGCAAAAGTCAATCAATCTTGCTGCAGGCGCTACTTGTTTTCCGCCCCCTGCTTTAAAGGCAGCTTGTTCCACTATTTGCTGAAAAGCCAATAACATCAAGGGGTGTGTTGATTCACTTTTTGTGATAGCGTGTAATAAGGGGTTGTGGTCCTGCTTATTTTGCCCGATATGTTTTGTCAAGAAATTTTGCGCTGTTGGAATATCTATCTGAACGACCATGCCACTATTTGCATAAGGGTTATTTCGTTTGCTAGGACTCCATCCATTTACCACTATTTCGCCAGGGGCAGTTGCTGCTGGTGCAATGATCCCTCCAGGACACATGCAAAAACTAAACACACCGCGTTCACTTACTTGTTCCACTAAGCTATAGGAAGCGGGTGGTAAATTAGGATCGCGCTGTAAGCAATGGTATTGTATGGAATCAATAATGGATTGTGGATGCTCAACGCGAACGCCCAGTGCAAAAGGCTTTGCTTCAATCTCAATGCCTTTATTGAACAACAGATGAAAGATATCACGTGCCGAATGCCCAGTCGCTAAAATGAGTGCCTCTGTTTTAAATCGATCTCCATCTTCCGTGATAATCTCTTTTATAGTATCATCTTGCAATACAAAGTCAGTCAATTTTTTTTGGAATAAAACCTTACCACCAGCCGCCTCAATTTGTTCCCGCATGGCAGTGATAATATGTGGTAATTTATTGGTACCAATATGCGGATGTGCTTCGTATAAAATACTTTCGTCGGCTCCAAACTGATAAAAGATGCGCAATATTTTATCAATGCTTCCCCTTTTATTACTTCGAGTATATAATTTTCCGTCACTATAAGTACCTGCGCCCCCTTCGCCAAAACAATAGTTGCTTTCGGGGTTGACGATTCCTTCTTTATTGAGCGTGGCTAAATCTCTGCGCCTTGATCTTACATCCTTGCCTCTTTCTAACACAATAGGCCTAAGTCCTTGCTGAATACATTCTAAGGCTGCAAATAGCCCAGCAGGCCCTGCGCCAATGATAATTACTTCCTTGGCATTGGGTGAAAGGGTAGGAAAGTGGATGGGTTCGTGAAATCGTTGACTTGGAGCTTCGTTAATAAAGACCAATAAAGTAAGATTCATCCATACTTGTTGCCTGCTTCTGGCATCGATGGATTGCTTTAAAATATGATACCCTTTAATATTAGCAGGATCTTGTCCTAAAGACTGCGCAATTGTCTGAACTAAGTATGGACTATTTGCCGCTTCTTCGGGCTTAAGTCTAATTTGAATTGTCTGTTGCATGGGTTAGGTTTTTATCCTAAAAAAATGCTTAAAAAAAGGTTGTTTAAATGAATAAACAACCTATAGTAAACTTTTATAATGTGTATATTCAACTATTGCTGATATACTTTTAATTTAGAACGGTAAATCGTCTCCTGATTCGTTGGTAGGAATATCAAAATAACTAGCTGTTTCGGTAGGAGCAGCTTCACCACCTAAGGCAACCGCTTCCATTCTCCATGCATCTAAATTTGTAATGTAATTATCCTTGCCATCTTTGTTCCACTTAGAACCTTTAATATTAAAGAGTACTTTAACAGTATCGCCTAAGTTAAAACGGTCTGGCATAGTCGTTCTGTCCTGAACACACTGGAATTTCACGTAGTTCGTGATAATCTTGCCATTGATGTCATCTGTCTTCTCAATAACAAATTCCCTTGTTTTAAAGGTTTCCTTCCTTTGTACCGTATCGTATTTGGCAATTAATTTACCTGTTAGTTCGTAGCTCATATTAATAATTAAGAGGGTAAATATAGGGATTAAATGACCAAATACAAGGGGTTCAAATACGAATGCAAATAATGGTTAGTTTATTAAAAAGAAATAGTTGAAAAAAAAGTGGATAAACTATTGTTTTATTAAAATTAAACCTATCTTGAATGGCGGATTTTGTTCTTTATTTTATGATATATCTCCTATTTTGGGGGTATGTAAAAAAAGTTTGAAACAAAAAATTTTTTTTTCAACATAAAGTATGAATATTCGCATTCTGAAACACTTAAAAGGGATCAGAACAAAGGTTCAAATTTTCTTATTTCACTATATAAAGGGCTAGTAAGTAACATGGCTAAGAGCGTAGATTTAGTTTGGAGTAATTGTCTTAAAATTATTAAGGATATTGTCGAATGGCAGCATTTCAAAACCTGGTTTGAACCTATTCAACCCGTGGAATTAAAAGAGCATGTATTGATGATTCAAGTCCCTAGTCAATTTTTTTACGAATACATTGAAGAACACTACGTAAATCTTTTAGCTAAAACTTTAAAGCGTGAACTAGGAAAGGAAGCTAGATTAGAATACCGTATCATGGTTGACAGCGGTAACAACATGTTGTTACCGCTGTCAACCATGATACGGTATTCTAATCTAGCTT
>CALPKD020000156.1 GCA_943324055.2 Chitinophaga pinensis | reverse complement strand
GTGGTACCTAAAGTTAAAGCTGCAACAGAAGTGACAGAACCAGTTGTAAGTGTTGGTTTGCCTGTTAAGTCAGCATAAGCCCCACTAAATAAAGTTGGCTTACTAGTTAGGTCAGTATATACACCACTAAATAAGGTTGGCTTGCCAGTTAAGTCAGCATAAGATCCACTAAATAGTAAAGGTGTGCCTGTCAAGTCCGAGTAACCCCCACTGAATAAAGAAGGTTTATTTGTTAAGTCGGTATAGGATCCGCTAAATAAAATAGGTTTGTTTAAAATGGAAGCGCCGCCAGCACTTGCATTCCAATCAATATATGCATTTGTGAAACTAGCAGCACTTCCTGTGGTATTTTGATTCAGTGTAGGGAAGTTTGTTAAGTTAATTGCACTACCTGATGGAGTTAAATAGTCGGTACCAGCTGTTGCGGCACTTACAATAGTTCCGTTACTTTTAATAATTCCATTTATTGCACTTACGCTAGGATCCGTTTCGGTATATGAAGACAACTTATTATTAAAAGTATTCCAGTCGGTATTGCTTAGTAAACCTGCAGTCACTGATGTGGACGAGGCCATTGGAATATGTAAAGTGTGGGTAGAAGCGATTGAACTAAACGAAGGGAGAGCTCCTGAGCTTCCAATTCCAAATGTCTGAACTTGATTAGTCAATCCGTTTAAAGAGTATATCTGCGGATTATTAGTAACATTACCTAATCCAACTTTGGATGCGCTAATACCAGCTGCGATCTTAATATCAGTGATAGCTTCGTTTGCTAATTTTTGAGTTGTAATATTGCCGTCGGTTACCTCAACTGCTGCAACAGCAGCATCGACATAAGTTTTTACAGCTTTTGCACTTGGGTATTTTGAATCTAAAGTCCCATCTGATGTAATATCTATCGATTTATTAATTGCATCTTCTTTTAAATTAATTCTGTTAGATAGTGCGATCGTATCTCTTGCAAATCTTGCACTTAACATTGCACTAGTGTCTACAATATTTAATTTTGTAGCGATACTGTTATTAATAGGAGCGAGGTCGAATGTTTTTGCCGCTAATTGGGTAGGGGTGACATATATAGAAATGCTGTCAGCTAGATTTACTTTTGTATTGAATGCGCTTATTTTATTATTAAGAGCAGTAAATATTGCAGAGGTGTCTGAAATAGAAAGCTTAGTAAGTAATGCAGAATCTAATGTTTTAATCGCCTTTATTTTCGCGTAGTCCTTTAGCATATTCAATGTGTCAGAAATATTCATCTTTTGATCAAATCCATAAACAGATCCAGCAAATAATGCATAAGGAACCGTTCCAAATGGTGTTGTGCCCAAGTCAATCAAATCTTTTGTGTAATCCCAATTCAAAATCGGTGCAATTGGTGTAATCGCAATTTTTAAATTTAGAAAGTAGGGGCCATTCGCCCAAGCAACACTTTGTAAGTTGGCCACAGTTCCTCCAATTCTTTTTCCTAGTCCTAGGCTAATCGAAAACACTCCAGTTGCATCTGTTGTTGTTTGAAATTCTTCATTTAAAACGGTTACGCCAGTTGCAGTATATTGTAGAATGCCAGCTTGAACATAAATCTTCCTATCCTTTGCTGCATTGAATGAATTATCCCTCGCAACCGCTTGGAAAAAAATACCTGTCCCTGATATTTGCGCAAACAAATGATTACTCATCATTGTTAGACAAACTATGATGATGCTTAAGACGGCCTTAAAACAAAACGAATGTTTCATAATTTTATAATTCTTTAGTTCGCTTTAATAAATTTTATAACGTCAATAAAGTCAAGAGACTCTAATTTTAATATGTAGGTTCCAGGGCTCATGTCGCCGATATTAATATTAACCCCTTGAAATAAATTGTAACCAGTTTCTTTTCTATTGCTTATTAGTAATCCATCCACAGTCCAAATACTTAAATTGAAAATTTTATGGAGAGGTGGGGTATTTGTAAACTGTACTTTTGTTGAGTTGTCAACAGGATTGGGGTATAACTTTATGCCAATATTATTCAAATTCAAAACCACTTCACAATTCATTGCAAATTGACCATTGCCTCTAATACCTCTTATAACAACGAGTCCACTTTGAACATCTATGCAAGTTTCAGTACTTTTTAAAAAAAGGGCAGGCCCATTATTGTTGCTACTGTTAAAGTTTCCTACACTGCTCATTATAAAAGTTGGATTAACTGAAAAGCTAGGACTCAACTGAGCATAAGTGTACTCTATAATTAGAGTAAGGAATAATAATAAAAGCGGCTTTAGTAATCGGCTCATTCAATAGGGGGGATTGGCGTGAAATTAAGGAGTGTTTGTTCATTACAAATATGCCATAAATATAGTATTTTATCTATAGGGTGTAGGCCTCATTATAGACAATTGGCTTGAGTTGTAGCTAATTTTCCTTTGGGACAGACCTTGCCTAATCGGCTTAAAATAAACTAGTTGGGAAATTAGAAGGAGATACGAAGGGGAAAGCTTGCTAGTAACTTAAATATTAAATAAATTTGCAATACTAAGGTTAATCTTCTCGCATATTGGTAATTGCCCATTTTAAAAGACTGTTATTGTCATTTGGGAGGTTAAGCTTTTTGATGATATTGTACCGGTGGTTTCGAACTGTTTTTTCTGAGACAAACAATAATTCAGCAATTTCTTTACTCTTCTTTTGTTTGGAGATTAGGTCTATAATCTTGTATTCGGTTAAGCTTAAGTCTTTAAGATTTGTATCTTTTTTATTTTTTTTCTCGATATAGGTGAATGCCATCTTTACGGTCACCTTTATTTGTTCTTCATTCCAAGGTTTAATGAGAAAGTTGAGTGGATTTGTGGCCTCCACATCTTCAACAGTTATTTTATTGCTAAATGCTGAAGCGTAAATGATTTCTAATTTAGGGTGTATGATATAAATATCTTTTACAAAATCAATCCCTGTTAATGTCTCTCCTAAATTAATATCACAAATTGCTAAGTTGGGTTTGAAAGTTTTAGTGATTCTAAAGGCTTCTTCATATGAATGCGCAATCATTGTTACATAACCTGAATCATTTAATAGTTCTTGCAAGTCCATCGCAACAACAATATCATCTTCTAAAATTAAAACTTTATTTTCGGTCATTTTCTGATTTAGTTTAAATAAGGTAATTGAATATCATCTTATTCCTACGATATTTAAGATTAATAAAAGTATTGTATTTAGATCAAATTTGCTAAATTTTATCTTTATGTGTTTGTGCGTAATTCTCTTAAATTCAATGGCATGAATGATTTCAAGGGATTAGGATATAGTCTAATAGAATAATTTGAGGCATATGTCTCATTGCGGCTTCCTGTTTATTGGTCTTTATTTGCTTAATTCGAATTAGCACTTAATAGCTTTACATGTACTATGACCCTAAAAAAGTTATTATAAATTCTCAACTGTTTAGATTTATTTTAACTACTTCTTTTGCTCTTTTATTTTCATTTAATTTGTTTGCACAGACATCTAATGAAGGTATTATTTTTCAAGCCCTTGCAAGGGATGCATTTAGTAATCCTGCATCTAACAGGAACTTGTATGTTCAAGTTAATATTATACAAAGTACTAAAACTGGAAATATAGTATTAAGTGAGGAGCATTTTACCACAACTGATGAAACAGGTGTTTTTACAATTAGTATTGGATTAGGCAAAAGAATAGGAGGTACGAGAGATGGTTTGCAAGATATTGCCTGGGCTGACGGCCCATATTTTGTTAATATGAAGATAGCAGTCACTCCAATTATTCCTAATCCCAATTGGTATTTTAATAAAAATTGGGTTGACTTGGGCACTACTTTATTTGGTGTTGTTCCTTATGCTTTGCACGTGCTTGGTTCAACCGTTAGTTCGACTGCTATTATTGACACTAATTTATATAAAACAAAATTAAATATTTCTGATAGCGCCACTCAGTATGTAACTCCAGCACAGTTGGCTTCTAAAACAATTGATATCTCTCCAATTAATGTTTCGTTGATTAGTAAGTTAAATTTCAATGACACCACAGTTATGTTATCTCATTATAGATCTTCAATGATAGTGAATGACGCTAAGGTGACATCCTTGTTGTCGGATACTACTTTGATGCTGGCTAATTACAAATCATCAATGATAGATAAAGATGCTTATAAGATAAGTAATGATTTAGCCGTTGCAAATTTATCAGCTAATAAACTCAGCTCCTCGGATACACTCAAATTATCTACTTGGAAATTATACTCAGCGGATACGTCAAACCTTGCAAAATGGAAACTTAACTCTTCAGATACAGTCAATCTCTCGAAGTGGAAGTTGAATAGTGTTGATACTACAACAATGTTATCTAATTATAGAACTTCAATGATAGCGAATGACGCTAAGGTGACATCTTTGTTGTCGGATACTGCTTTGATGTTATCTAATTATAGAACTTCAATGATAGCGAATGACGCTAAGGTTTCGTCCTTGTTGTCTGATACAGCTTCGATGTTGTCTCATTATAGAACTTCAATGATAGCGAATGACGCTAAGGTGACATCTTTGTTGTCGGATACTGCTTTGATGTTATCTAATTATAGAACTTCAATGATAGCGAATGACGCTAAGGTTTCGTCCTTGTTGTC
>CALPKD020000155.1 GCA_943324055.2 Chitinophaga pinensis | reverse complement strand
GATTTATAGGAAGATGGGAAATAAAACAAGTCCATCGCCTCCGTTACACTTTCAATAGAATTTAAAAAATACGCAGCTTCTTCTGCATCATTTAATACAACTAAATGATTTAGCGAAGCAGTTTTAGTGTGGGTGAAAATAGTTTGCAACACAAATGCCGTTGCCGAACCTTGTAAATTTTGTAAGAAAATTTGGAAAGGAGTATGTTCAGCATGAGACATAGCGATCCTGTCCACCAAGTTATTTAGGAGGGGGGAATTTTGGAAACGTTCAAACAGAGATTGCTCATTCATACATCACAGCTACAAAGATACAAGTAGTATTAATAACTTGCCTTTGCATTCACAATTATATCCAAATCCGAAACTCGATTGGGTTGTATTTGTATGATAGCCAATTCATTCATCCCTGAGAAAAACGGGACAAAATAGCCAGATTCATACTTAACCAGGAGTGTATATTTACCTGGTTTTAGCGCCATAAAATAATTTCCCTCCCTATCTGAAGTCGCAGAATCCAGTAAACGAGTGTTCACTTTTGAACAAATTGGACCATTTAATCCCTCCACTTGGTTGATTTGAGTTGGCTCAAACACATAAATAATAGTACTTATGGCCACCCCCTTTGAGCTAGTCTTCCCTTTTAAAGGCATCGCGCTTCCTTGCTGCTCAAAAATATACCCTCGAATCCCTTCTATAGTTTTTTTGCTTGTATGATCCTTAACAGCTGCACAGCCACCTAGTAGGAGGCAAAAGAATAGATAGATAGGCTGCTTTATCATAAAAAAAATATTGAATTAAAAATACTGGATTTAAATTAAAATGGAATAAAAAAAGAACGGCTGTTAATTTTTCATTTTTAGAAAATTTTACAAGGATTTCATTGTAAATTAGAGCAAATTAATTGTGGTAAAGCAATTAAATTTCAATCATGAAGCAACTTTATACTTATTTTTTATTCGCATGCTTGTTTACAAACGTTTCTATGGCTCAAAATGAAACAAAAAAGCAAGTGCTAATTAATGCAGCTAAATCGTTTGAACTAAAATCTCGCGCTTCCTTTGCAGAAGCAATTATTAAAGCAAAGGACAGAGGCTGGCCATTAAGTTACAAGTCTCACAATAAAGCAACAGCGCAGCTAGTTGGTATAGATGCATTTGGACAACCTAAATATTACATTGGGTATGCTGACCCAGTTCAGGCAACCACTATTGGAACAAACAAAGTATGGACTGGTGGTGTATTAGGATTTAATTTAACGGGCGCTAACGATAGCTTAATAAATAAATTAGGAATTTGGGACGAAGGAAAACCAAGAGTCACTCACAATGAATTAGTGGGAAGAATCACCCAAAAGGACAATGCAACAAATGTGGTGGATCATAGTACCCATGTAGCAGGAATTGTAATGAGCAAGGGCTTAAATCCATTGTCAAAAGGCATGGCCTATAGTTTAAAAGGAGCTTTTTCATATGACTGGAACAATGACGAATCTGAAATGGCCACTGCTGCTGCAGGAGGATTACTTATTTCCAATCACTCTTATGGAACCGTTTGCGGATGGGATTATAATAGTGATTCAACAAGATGGGAATATAATGGAAGATGGAACGAGAAGGAAGATTATAAGTTTGGCTTATATGAATCAGGCGCAGTTGCGTTTGACTCAATTGCATACAATGCACCGCATTATTTAATTGTAAAATCAGCAGGAAATAATAGAACTTCCAATGGGCCATTTAAATTATCAAACGGAACATGGTACAATTCAGATTCTACTTATTGGCGAAGAAACGAACTTGGGAAATGGTATAAAGCTGGTATTAAGCCAGACAGTTTAAGTAGTAATAATAGTTATGAAACTATACCGACAGACGCAACAGCAAAAAATATATTAACAGTTGGGGCGGTTTATGGAATCACTTCTGGTTATCAAAAAAAAGAAGATGTAGCCATGACTTCCTTTAGTTCATGGGGACCAACAGATGATGGAAGAATTAAACCAGATGTAGTTGCCGATGGTGTAAATGTATTTTCCACATATGGCATAAACGATTCCAGCTACGCATACTCTAGTGGTACCTCTATGGCCTCCCCGGGTGCCGCAGGATCACTACTTTTGCTACAAGAGATGAGTCAACAATTAAGTCCTTTAAAATTTATTAACGCTGCAACCATAAAAGCTTTAGCCATTCATACAGCGAGCGAAGCTGGCTTGAATCCTGGCCCGGACTATAAATATGGCTGGGGATTATTAAATACGGGTGAAGCTGCTACTGTATTAAGTAATGCGCTCACTTCAAAGAACAGTGCAACAAGCACTGATATAGTACTTGAGAACAATCTTATTAATAATCAAAAAGATACTTTCAATTTTGTAGCATCTGGTACCAAATCATTTAAAGCAACCATTGTCTGGACAGACGTAAAAGGGGTGGAATCCACTACCCTTGATGATGCGAGTCCTAAACTAATCAATGATTTAGATTTGGTCATTAAAAAGGGAACTAGAGTCTACAATTCTTGGTCTTTAGACCCCCTTTCACCAGATCTTCCGGCTGTTCGAAAAAACAATTCAATTGACAATGTAGAAAAGGTCGAAGTCGATTCTGCAATCGTTGGCGATACTTATACGGTTAGCATTTCTCATAAAGGAACACTAGCAAGAGGACATCAAAATTACTCCCTTATTGTAAGTGGTATAGGAGGAATAGTGTATTGTAATTCAACGGCTACCTCAAGTGTGGGTACAAAAATGGACAGTGTAAGTATCAATAATATCCAATATTTAAACAATACAACAAACCAATACATCGATAACAGTAGCTTTATTATTAATGCAGAACCTAATGGGATCCTTCCATTATTTATCAAATTAGGCAGTGTTGACGTATCTAATAATACCCGATTTGTAAAAGTTTTTATTGATTACAATAACAATGGAATTTTTGAGGATACCGAAACAGTTTTAACAAGTGGGGCTTTAGCGAATGGAAACTTTACGGCAAACATTAACATTCCAAATGGCTTAACCATTGGGAAACTTACAAAACTCCGCATCGTAGCCATGGAAACTGCAAGCGCCACAAATGTATCTGCCTGCAATAGCTATACAATTGGTGAGACACAGGATTATACTTTAAAAATTATAAGTCCCTCAAATGACCTACAAATCACCGAAATCAGCAACCCTACTGGAAGTGTTTGTAAAAAAGGAATTCAGTATGTCACTGTAAAGATTGTAAATAACGGATCTGTTGCGCAAAAAAATATTCCACTCAACCTACTCATCAAAAAAGGAACCGCAACAATACTGGATGTGAATGAAATATTTACAGGTACTTTAAACGGTTTAGAGAATATGACTTATACCTTCCAAAAACCTTTCTCTATTTTAGAAGCATCTTCCTACACGATCACTGCAAATGTTAATTTAGCCTCAGATCAGCTAAAAGACAATAATAGCTTCTCAGATATTATCGTAAGTAGCTCTGCAGTTACTGCGCCAGCTGGTACGGCAACAATTTGTAATTCAAATTTAAGCTTAACAGTCAGCTCTCCTATCACCAACACCAATTATGTTTGGTACGATAGCAGCAATCTAATTACCCCAATCGCCGTTGGTGGGGCAGCAACCGTTGCAAGTACCAAAAATAAAGTATACTTAACTCAAGGCTATCAAACAATTGTTCCCCCACTCACCAATACCAGCTTAGGTAGCGCTGGTGGTTACAATAATTTTTACGGCAACTATGTAAAGTTGAGTACAACGAGTGCGTTAACCATTGAGACCGCAAAATTATATACGGGATACCCAGGAAAAATGTCGATTATATTAGGAACACTTGGAACCGCTAATACAAACGGAAGCTTTACGTATTATCAGATTCAAACAGTATCCTTAAATGTACCAGCAAGTAGTCCAGCACCAACTAAAGCATTAACAGGCGCTACTCCATATATCGCAGGCGATACGGGAAGAATATATAATTTGAATTTAAAAGTACCTCAAGCTGGGGACTATATACTTATCATGATGTGTGATACGCTAGATGGTACAACGGTTTATCGCAACACCGGCTTAACTGATCCAACCTATCCTGTTGGACCATCAAAAGTTTTCAGCTATACTGGAAACAGCGTACTTGCAGCAAGTGGCAATTATCAAAATTATTATTACTTCTTTTATAACACACAAATAAGTACGAACGATTGTTTGAGTCCTGCTGCTGAAATAGCCATCAAAATAGCTGAAAAGCCTACTATTAATCAAGTTGGAGACAGTATTACAACAAGCAATGCAACTACTTATCAATGGTTTATGAATGATTTGCTAATACAAGGGGCAACTAGTAAATCCTATAAACCCTTAGCAAATGCAATGTATAAAGTTTTAGCTTCTGTAGGAAATTGTCAGAATTTATCAGATAATAAACTAATTTTGATTACTGATGTTGCTGAAGCTGCTGCTAAAGAGATTAAATTAAAAATCACCTCTAACGATTACGTTGAGAATATTATTACTGGAAATTCTTTTTACATTCAGTTCAGCAATATTCAAACCCAAGACATTTCATTATCGTTAATGGATGCAATGGGAAATCTGGTTTATAATAAAGAAAACTTAATTAATCAGAGTACACCACAACATATTGCTATCCCGAGCTTAAGT
>CALPKD020000154.1 GCA_943324055.2 Chitinophaga pinensis | reverse complement strand
TGGCAATATCTCATTTTCATCATCACTATGCCAACCCATACCCTCATTACCATCATGATATAAGTTTAACAAACAGGCATTGTAGGTGGCGTTCGTATAGGATTCAACAAGTACTTTTATGGCTAATAAAGTATGATTCCATTGTAATCCTTTTTTTGTTTTTTTGGAATAAGTGTATTCAATGCAGTCGTCCCCATAAAAAGCTACTTTTCGTTTAGTGGTAAGCTCCTTGCCAAACATGACAATTACTTCATGTTGCCAATCAATTGTCTTTAAGAGTGCATCAAAGTGCACACTTATTTGATCCCCATTCAATATTGTTCCATAATACACAGCCTGGCCATCTTGGCTAATAATATGGTTGAGTGCTTTTTTCATTTAGTATAATGTGAATAAAATAAGAATCATTTAATCTATAACAAACTGTTTCATATTTTGTTGATGTTTATAAGTATTTAATTAAACAATAGGGCATAGATGAGGTAAGATTAGACGAACATTTTCGTTTAACATATTTTTATATTATTTTTTAAAAATTTCTGTTTATATTCAATTTATAATACACGATTGACTTGCTATTGCTTTGCATTCTGTTTCAATTAACCGGAATGACAGCCGTAATGATTTGTGGAGTATTGTGAATGAATATGTTCACCAAAACTCAACAATATGGACCATTTGTTTTTACTCGATGCCTCAATGCAGATTGCTAAAACGGACTATGTCTCTTTTACTTTCTTTATAGGTACTATGGCAATGATGGCTGCTGCGGTTTTTTTCTTTTTAGAACTAAACAATACAAGTAAAGAATGGAGGACCTCGGTACTCGTTTCTGGCTTAATTACTTTTATTGCTGCTGTTCACTATTATTACATGCGTGGATATTATTTAGAAACGCATGACAGTCCTACTTTTTTCCGTTACGTAGATTGGTTATTAACTGTGCCTTTGATGTGTGTTGAATTTTATTTGATCACAAAAAAAGCAGGTGGTAAAACTAGTTTATTATGGAAGATGATTTTAGCTTCTGTAGTAATGCTTGTAACTGGATATTGGGGAGAAGCAGTTGCACCAGCTCAGGCAACCTTATGGGGAACCCTTAGTGCAATCGCCTATTTCTATATTGTTTACGAAGTATGGTTAGGAGATGTTAAAAAATTAGCAACAAGTGCTGGTTCAGCGGTAGCTTCAGCGAATACTGCTCTAGGTTGGTTTGTACTAGTAGGATGGGCTATCTATCCACTTGGATACCTAATCGGTACCGCAGATGGTCAATGGTATGCTAGTTTCAAGAATATTGGAATTGACATGAATGTCATTTATAATATTGGGGATGCAGTAAATAAGATTGGCTTTGGATTAGTAATCTATAGCTTAAGTAGAAAATCTGCTTAATCTGTTTAGATTCCATAAAAGGGGCAGGTGTTAAAACTTGCCCCTTTTTTTAAATTTTAATTATGCAAATCAAATTGAGGGTTTATTTATTATTATTTGCATTTCTCTTGTTTTTATTGGATTTAATATTAAAACTAAATATTACTACTCAGATTTCTTTTTTAGTAATGGTTTTAATCATTTTCGGAGTCCCACACGGAGCGTTAGATTTATACATCGATCAACATTTTCAAAAAAAGGCGCACAATCAAAAAGTTTTTCTAGTTAAATATTTAGCAAACATTGTATGTTATGCCTTGATATGGTATTTTTTACCAATCGCCGCTTTAATTATCTTTATCATCATCACTGCTTTTCACTTTGGAGAAATTGACTGGATTGGCAAAACCAATCGACCAATACACAAAATAGTGTATACGCTCTTAGGATTTTCTTGGATCTTATTTCTACTCTCAAAGAATATAGACTTTGCAATTAATATTTTCATGAAAATGGGTCGTTCAAATTTTAATGTAAATCAATTAATAAGTCTCGCAGCTATTATTTACCCTGTCTCACTTGCTTTTATTGTATTTATGTATGCTGTATTATTTTTTTTCAAAGACCAGTTCTTTTTTAATAAACAGCATTATTATTATGCACTTTTGCAAATTAGTATTTTAATACTTTTCACACTTTACATGCCCTTATGGATTTGTTTTGCCTTCTACTTTGGTTTTTGGCATTCATTATTGTCTTTCGACAAAATAAGAGTCACTTTCCATATCCCCAACACGTTTGATGGTTGGAAGGGCTTATTATTCAAAGCAGCACCCTTTTCGATAGTGGCTTGGTTTGGCTTTGCTTACATTACATTTTTAACATTGAATAGTAAAGATGCTTCGGGTATCTTTACATTGCTTTTTATTAGCTTATCAGTGCTAGCGCTCCCGCATTTACAAGTTTTTACAAAACTGAAGTTGAAGCCAGAATAACAAAATTTACTCCCCTATTTTGGTCAATATGTAATCTAACTTAAGAATGCGTATCTGAATTGACTCAAATTAATTTTGTCTCTTGGCTTATCGAATACTTTTAAATACTAAATCATTTAAAAAATTAATGATTTGAGTTTCTTTCTTGGATTTATTAAAGTCAGTTAAAGACGGTAAATTATGCATAAAAAAGTTTTGCAAATGTGCCGACTCAATGATTGTTGATGCTAAAGAATGAGGATATTTATAAGCTGGGTTACATTCAAGAATAATCTCACCCACTGCATTACACAAATCTTTATAAGGCTTAAAATACTGTTGCTTATTATCCTCCCCAACATGTTTAGTAAGATAAGCTTTAGAACCTTCTGATATTAAAATCTGATGTAATAATGACTCATCTACATGACCTGTCATGATATCATCTTCAACAGTACTTGCTAGTAATACAATTACCTGTTTTAGTTTAGTTACAGGATCTTTAATGTTTTTGGTTTGAAAAATTAACTGAAATTCAAGCCAGCCCCAATACCAAGATATTATATAGACGAGTAATTTATGCTTGTTCTCAAAATATCTATACACACCCGCTTCGGTTGTTCCAATAGCTTCGGCTAATTTTTTGAATGTAAATGCTTCAAATCCATTTTGATTAATTAATTGGATGCTGAATTTAATGATGTTTTTCCCTAATTCTGATTGTTCAGGATCCCTTAAGCTTAGGGTAGGATTCATCTTTATTTGTACTTCTAATCTCATATAATTGGCTTTAACCTTAATAAATACAAAAGTACAAAAAAATATTTTTACAATTATTTATGATAGTAATACTATTATTTAAAATAATATTACTATTTTTGTCTGGTAAAACTAAAATCATGAGTCAAAACAACTTATTAAAACATTTGAAAAATGACCTGCCGGCGAGCATAGTGGTCTTTTTCGTTGCAGTTCCATTGTGTTTAGGTATAGCTCTAGCATCAGGTGCGCCCTTATTTGCAGGCATTATTGCGGGTATTGTGGGGGGTATTGTGGTAGGAGTTGCAAGCGGATCTCCACTAGGGGTCAGTGGACCTGCCGCCGGCTTAGCTGTCATCGTATTAACCTCAATTAGCACATTAGGAGGTTCCTGGGAAGCTTTTTTAATGGCAGTGGTATTGGCTGGTGTCATACAGCTTGTTTTAGGTTATGCAAAAGCTGGATTCATTGCTTATTTTTTCCCAGGTTCGGTCATCAAGGGAATGCTAACTGGTATAGGATTATTGATAATACTCAAACAGATACCACATGCGTTAGGTTGGGATAAAGATGCAGTAGGGGATGATGCATTCACTCAAATAGATGGTCA
Organism: Chitinophaga pinensis; assembly: GCA_943324055.2. Classification (GTDB taxonomy): domain Bacteria; phylum Bacteroidota; class Bacteroidia; order Chitinophagales; family Chitinophagaceae; genus Sediminibacterium; species Sediminibacterium pinensis_F. Next base: position 960 of record CALPKD020000154.1, on the reverse strand, counting down.
AAATACATTTTCTGAGATTTCGAAAGCGTTAGAATTTATAACACCTGGAGCAGTTTTAATCGCAGTAGTTTCGTTGGCCATCTTAATATTATGGGATACTGTTTTAACTAAAAAGCATAAAATTTTCCAATTAATACAAGGTCCTATTGTAGTGGTGGTATTAGGGATATTTATGAATATTGCTTACACAAAAGGGCTATTACCATTTAGCTTAAACCAGAAACAAATAGTATCTGTTCCTATTCCTGATTCTTTACAAAGCTTTTTTGGGCAATTTACTTTCCCTGATTTTTCTGCCATTACAAATTTTGAAGTTTGGAAAATTGCAATCGTACTAGCAATCGTAGCTAGTTTAGAAACTTTATTGTGTGTAGAGGCTACAGATAAGCTTGATCCGGACAAGAGAGTTACCCCAACCAATAGAGAATTAAAGGCTCAGGGTTTAGGAAATATAGTGTCAGGTTTAATCGGAGGGCTACCTATTACACAGGTAATCGTTCGAAGTTCTGCGAATATTAATTTTGGCGGTAAAACTAAAATGTCTGCGATTTTACATGGTGTGTTTCTATTATTAAGTGCAGTATTTATTGCTAGTCTTTTAAATCTGATTCCGTTGGCTTCACTGGCAGCTATACTTTTAATGGTAGGATATAAATTGGCTAAGCCTGAATTATTTAAGCAAATGTATAAGCTAGGATGGGAACAGTTTATACCATTTACTGCAACAATTGTAGCAATCCTCGCTACTGATTTGTTAAAGGGTATTACAGTAGGGCTTTTAGTTGGTATTTTTTATACGCTTAGGCATAGTTATAGAAACTCGCATCATGTAAAAGATATTGTTAGTAACGAAGAGGGTAAAAGTGTACACCATTTAGTCTTAGCGGAGGAAGTTTCTTTTTTCAATAAAGCAAGTTTGTTAAACACACTTGAGTCTATTCCAGCTCATTCTAAGGTGAT
>CALPKD020000153.1 GCA_943324055.2 Chitinophaga pinensis | reverse complement strand
TATTTTAAAAATCAACTTACAAAACACAAAGCCTATGATGTTGCCGTACAAGTAGGAAAGCACACCAATATGGTAAAGGAATTGTTTAATGAAAAATCAACTGAAGGTTTGGCACGTTACGAAAACATTCAAGAATTATTAAACTCTATTAAAGAGTGGACCGAAAGCCCAAGCAATGAAGACGGAGAACAAGGAGATAAAAGTTTAGGGGCCTATTTACAACAGATTACTTTAATCACAGACGCAGATAATGACAAAGGAGATGCAGACACGGTAAAATTAATGACCGTGCACGCAGCAAAAGGATTGGAGTTTGCTTGCGTATTTGTGGTGGGATTAGAGGAAACATTATTCCCAAGTGGAATGAGTGTGAACACCAGAGAGGAATTAGAGGAAGAGCGAAGATTATTTTACGTGGCAGTCACAAGAGCCAAACAGCATTTATGGTTAAGCCATGCAAATTCGAGGTATCGCTTTGGTCAACTGGTTCAAAATGACCCAAGCCGCTTTATTCAAGAAATGCCGGAGGAAAAAATTGACAAGTCAAGCGCAGGTGGTGGCGCCAGAAACCAAAGCTCCGGATGGGGAAATACCTATGACCGTATGCAAGGCGGAAATACCAAGGGTTGGAGTGAGCAAAGGCCAAAATCGGGCACCAAGCTTAATACCACAGCAGGCGCAAGCAGCAAACCAGCCTATTTACCTGTAGTACCGCCAAGTACACTGAACAAAAACCACATTCCCTCCCTTGACTTTGTAGCCGCAGACCCTACCGCACTAGAGGCGGGTATGAAAATAGAGCATCAAAAGTTTGGCTTTGGGGTTATTAAGGAAATTGAGGGGTCGTCCCACAACCCAATTGCCCTGATCTTGTTTGACAAGAATGGCGAAAAGAAGATTATGTTGAATTATGCTAAACTAAGCATCATTCCATAGGCTTGGTTTTTCGAGATCGGAAAATAAACCCCAAAGGAAGGGCAAACCCCCTTGGGTCGGTCCAATTTTGATTAATTTTGTATTCAATTCAGCGATTAAACATAATAATATGATTACTACAGGAAATACGATTGTAAGCATCTACACCGAGATGACTCCTAACCCAGAGACCATGAAATTTGTTGCCAACAAATTATTGTACCCTGGCAAGAGTTTAGACATTGCAGACGAAAGCTTAGCAACCGCATCTCCTTTGGCTAAAGAATTATTTAGCTTCCCTTTTATTAAAAGTGTTTTTATTGCAAGCAACTTTATTACAGTTACAAAAAGTGTGGAAACAGAAGATTGGCAAGATGTAATTCCTACCATCAAAACTTTTTTGAAAGAGTACTTAGAAAACGGCGGTGTGGTAGTGAATGAGGAAGAGGTTGTAAAGATGAAACAAGAAGCAACAAACACCGTGCATGCAGATGACGATGATGTTGTAAAACGTGTGAAAGAATTATTAGAAAACTATGTAAAGCCTGCTGTGGAGATGGATGGCGGAGCAATACAATTTAAAAGTTATAATGACGGAATCGTAAACCTAATGTTACAAGGATCTTGTAGTGGTTGTCCTAGCTCAATGGTTACATTAAAAGCGGGCATCGAAGGAATGATGAAGCGTATGATTCCAGAAGTAAAAGAAGTAGTAGCCGAAGCGGAGTAGTTGATAATTTTAAAGTGCGTTTTGGTTTTAAGGTGGGTTAGAAAAATACAAAAAAACCCTTTCCGATTTATCGGGAAGGGTTTTTTAATACATTCTATTTATTCTTCAATAAACATTCCGTATTCTTTTCAAGAGCCGCTTTGACTATAGTTTACCATACAATGCACGCAATTTTTCACGTGTCATGATGCTTTCCCAATCTTTACCCAAAGCGTTCTCCCATAATGGTTTCATACCCAATGACACATCTATCATTGCATCAAACTGCTCCTCTGTTAAATCGGCACAAATTCCGATTGGAATTTCAATTTTATTTTTTTCAACCATGAACTTAAACTCCTTAACGCCTGCTGGATAATATTCTTCAAGATGGTTCATCACAATACAGTTTCCAATACCATGCTTGGTGCCTAATAAATAACTTAAGCCATAGCTCACCGCATGTGCCACGCCTACTTGGCTATAGGCAATACTCATACCACCCGCATAAGAGGCCATCATTAATTGATCGTCACTTTCCTCATCCCAGCTCTCTTTTTCTACAAATATTTTACGGCAAAGCTCCAATGCTTTTTCACCATAGCTTTTACTAAACTCATTTAAGAAAGTACCTTCTAAACTTTCAATACAGTGTATATAACAATCCATTCCTGTATAAAAGCGTTGGTTTGCTGGTACGTTTTTACACAATTCTGGATCTAATACAATTTGATTAAAAGGAGTATGATCAGAATTCATTCCTAGTTTTCGAACCGGTCCAGTTAATACTGTCGTGCGACTCACCTCGGCACCTGTTCCACTTAGTGTCGGAACCCCAACTTTATATACGCCCGGCACTTTTACTAAGTCCCATCCTTGATAATCGGCTGATGATCCCGGATTGGTCATCATTAATGAAACCGCTTTTGCTAAGTCCATTGCCGAACCGCCCCCAATTCCTATAATACCACTCACTTCGCCAAACTCCGCTTTTAAATCGGCCGCCAATGCATCAACTTGCTTAGTTTTTGGTTCGTGCGTCACGTCCACATATACAATTTTATCCTTTCCTCTAAGTGGAATACGGCTCGCCAACGGTTTGCCTATAAAATAATGATCTAAAAAAAAGATCATTGGAAAATCGCCTTTTCGGTGAGGGGCTATGATTTCATCTAGTTGATTAAATGCACCACGACCATATACCACATAGTCGACCATTTTAAAATTGCGGAATTGCATATTCTTTTTATTAAAGGATTAATTTACAAGGCAAGTTGATTGCACAAAGATAACCAAACTTGCCTAAAATAGTTGTCAAACATATTAGCACAATTGCACAGCAGCACGCCGTCTATAATAGCTTGGCTGCTTTTAATAAATCTTCGGGGGTATCAATTTCCACGCCCATATAATCGGTGATTACCATTTTAATGGCCACCCCATTTTCTAAATACCTTAAGCACTCAATTTTTTCGGCAGCCTCTAGTGGCGACATAGGCCATTTAGTAAAATTAAGCAACGCTTGTTTTTTAAAGGCATATACGCCAACATGCTCATAATAAGTAATTGGACTTTCGGTGCTTCGCGGATATGGAATTACACTTCTTGAAAAAAATAATGCGTTGTTATTTTTATCCACTGTTACTTTTACGTAGTTAGGATCTTCGATCAACGCTTGAACAGTAAGCACCTGCATTAGGGAAGCCACTTGGACAGTAGCGTCCGTAAAAACGGATAGTACTTTTTCAAGGGGCTCTCGTTTTACAAATGGTTCATCTCCTTGCACATTCACTACAATATCAATATCCAAATCTGCTACCGCTTCTGCAATCCTGTCGCTTCCACTTTCGTGCGAACGCTTGCTCATTATAGCTTTGCCGCCATGATTTGTTATTTCATTAAAAATAATTTCACTGTCCGTTACCACATACACTTCATCAAACAAACCAGTCGCAACCGTATTGTCATAGGTATGTCTTATCACCGTTTTATTTCCGAGGGGTTGCATCAGCTTTGCGGGAAAACGAGTTGCCGCATAACGCGCAGGAATAAACGCTCCAATTTTCATTCGTAAACTATTTTAGTAATCTGATTTTATATTTTTATTAAACGGCACGTTTAATTGATAACCCACATCGCCATGTTTTGAATTATCTAAAACATCTAATCCATATTTTATTTGATCCATTGAACTTGCATCATAGGTATGAAACAATCTATCCCAAAATGAAAAGATATTTCCGTAATTACTGTCTGTTTGTGGACGCGTAACATGGTGGTGTACTCTGTGCATGTTTGGTGAAACAATAATTAAGCCAAATGTTTTATCAAACCACTTTGGAATAAAAATATTAGCATGATTAAATTGTGCCAACACCACACTCGCGCTTTGATATAAAAATACCATCCACATTGGCGTACCTAATACCACGACTGCTAAAATTGCAAACACAGCTCTAATAACCGACTCTCCTGGGTGATGGCGATTAGCCGTTGTGGTATCCACAAACACATCTGCGTGGTGCACCATGTGAAATTTCCATAAAAACTTAACCTTGTGCTCAATCATGTGTACAAGGTAGGCTCCGATTAAATCCATTAACATGATTCCAATCAAGAATTCGAATACAAGGGGCATTTTTACAATTTGTAACAAACCCCATCCGTTTGCAACGACCGTATCACTTGCTTTTACCATCAACAAGGCAAAGCCAAAATTGATGACGATGGTTGTAAAAGTAAAAAAGATATTAAGCGCCGCATGTTTTGGCTTATTATACTCAAACTTAAACAAGGGGATGGCGGTTTCGATGATCCAAAAAAAGCTAATGCCTCCCGCAAGGATTAATGCACGATGTAAACTAGGAATGGTTTCAAAGTATGATTTAATGGCTTCAAGCATGGCAATTATATTAGACCATAAATGTAAATAAAAAACCCGATGTTCCATTTAAGAAAGCATCGGGCTTTGGTTGTTTTATAGGTACGGATTACTCGTATAATTAACTATTTAACATGAGCGGCATAACCAACATTAACAAGTCCTCTCCAGGGGCT
>CALPKD020000152.1 GCA_943324055.2 Chitinophaga pinensis | reverse complement strand
TATTAACTAGCCTAAAGGGGGTAGACGTAACAACTTCTTCTCTTACTTTTAAAACCCCATCTACTCGAGGGTTTAATGGAAGCGGAAGCACCAGAGTTAATCAGATTGTAGATGGCATGGATAACCAAGCGCCGGGACTTAATTTTTCTGCTGGTAGTGTTATTGGACTAACTGAACTGGATGTTGATAATATTGAATTATTACCAGGAGCCTCCTCTGCTTTGTATGGACCTGGGGGGATGAATGGTACTATTTTAATAAATAGTAAAAATCCTTTTAAATATCAGGGACTGTCCTATTTAGCCAAATTGGGTATCATGAATACCGATGCTCGTTATAGAGATCCGTCCGCTTACCATAATTGGTCTGTTCGTTGGGCCAAAAAGGTTTCTGAAAAATTTGCGTACAAAATAGGCGCCGAAGTTATTGCTGCAAAGGATTGGTTGGGCTATGATAAAAGAAATTATGCTCGAACTGGTACAGAAGGGAAAATCATTTCTGGGGATAGGGCTACAGATCCTAATTATGATGGGGTGAATGTATATGGTGATGAAACTACTATTGATATAAGGTCTGCAGTATTAAATAGTATTGGAGCTTCTGCTGCTCCTTTTTTGAAAAACTTTATTGATAATTTAAATGGAGGGCTTCCAATTAATGTATCTAGAACCGGGTATAATGAAAATGAAATTATTAACCCCAATACATACAATTATAAAATATCCGGCGCACTTCATTATAAAGTATCTCCAGCTGTAGAGGCGGTACTATCTGGTTATTATGGGAATGGTAATACGGTTTATACAGGCAGTGAGCGTTATGGTTTACAAAATTTAAAGATGGGCCAGTATAAATTAGAACTTAATCATAAAGACTGGTTAATTAGAGCGTATACTACACAAGAGAATTCAGGGGAGAGTTACAACGCAACAGTAACGGCAAGGTTGTTTAATGAAAATTGGAAACCTAGTGGTGGTGCAACTGGCTGGTTTTCTCAATATGCACAATCCTATTTATCAAGCCGCTTGTTAGGAGTAACTGATTTTAATGCACATACATTAGCAAGAACCACTGCAGATGTTGGCAGGCCAATTGCAGGAAGTGCTGAATTTATCACAGGTTTTGATAAAATAAGAAGCATTCCAATAGGAGCGGGTGGAGGTTTATTTGTAGATAGAACAAATTTATATATGGTGGAAGGCCAATATAATTTATCAAAATATACTGAAAAATTTGCTGATGTTTTAGTTGGAGCTAACTATAAAAAATATAGTTTAAATAGTCAGGGTACTTTGTTTGCAGATGGTGGAGGCGTAATTGGTATTAATGAATTTGGGTCCTATATCCAGGCGAACAAAAATCTTTTTTCAGATTTTTTAAAATTATCTATTAGCGGCAGGTACGACAAGAATGAAAATTTTAAGGGGAGATTTACGCCAAGGGCTACTGCATTATTTAGGGTAGCAAAAAATAAAAATATAAGATTGAGCTATCAAACAGCTTATCGCTTTCCAAGTACGCAACAACAATGGATTGATTTAGATGTTGGGTCAAGTACAAGATTATTAGGTGGTGTACCTTACTTTCAGCAAAAATATAACCTAAACTCAAATACCTATTTATTAAGTGCTTTGCCAACAATTACCACGCCGTATACAGTTACTCCTTTTAAACCCGAGTCTGTTAGTACTTTTGAACTGGGTTATAAGGGGCTTGCGTGGGATGATAAATTGTTAATTGACTTATATGGTTATTATGGTCAATATCAGGACTTTTTGTCCCGTTCATTATTGGTACAGCCAAAAGCTAATGCTACATTAGCAAGCATAAATAATGCAATTGCTACTAATACAAGTGTAAGTAATGTGGCTAATATTTACTCTATTCCAGTGAATGCTACTTCAAAGGTTAAAACATACGGCTTTGGTATTAGTATAGATTATCGATTGCCTGCTGGATTTTTATTAAGCACCAACTTATCCTCTGATAATCTGAACGATGTGCCAGAAAACTTTATCGCTTATTTTAGTACTCCAAAATATAGAGCTAACCTTGCTTTTGGTAATAATGGCTTAGGAACAAAAAAGATAGTTGGATTTAATATTGCCTATCGTTGGCAGGAAGCTTTTTATTTTCAAGGTGATTTTGCAAATGATGATATACCTGCTATTCATACGGTTGATGCCCAAATTAATTTCAAAATCCCTTCAATCAAATCAGTTATTAAATTTGGTGGAAATAATATACTAAATCAGTATTATGTAAACGGTGCTGGTAACTCAATTGTGGGTGGTTTGTACTATGTTAGTTTTGGTTACAATGTATTCTAAAATTTATCCTCTTTTTTTTTAAAATTTATCGAAATGAAAATAATTAATAAAATAAAAATAGCAAGTTTAGTGGTGCTATCCACTTGCATACTACTTCCAGCATGTAATAAAGCTCCGCTATATCCAGAGCCGATAAATGCGCTCGCGCAGGATCAAACACCTACTTTGGCAACATTACTAGATAATGCTGAATTTTCATTTTTTAAAGCAGCAGTAGTGAAGGCAGGGTTATTACCTAATTTGGCTTCTACTTCATCTCGCTTTACTGTTTTCGCACCTACTAATAACGCTTTTATTTTATCAGGAATTCCAAGTGTGGATGTAATCAATGCATTGCCTACTGCAAGCGTAGCGGGTTTGGTTAGTTATCATATTGTGCCACAAACAGTGCTTGCTCAAAATATTACCGAAGCATTTCCAAATTATGAGTATCCAACTGTTTTAAATCCTACAACAGGAACAAATAGTTTTAATCCTCTTGTTCGTTTAACAAACTTTCCAAGTAAACGTGGAACAAGCGCTTGGGTTAATAATATACCTGTCACAGACGTGAATGTAAATGCCGTAAATGGGGTGTTGCATAAAGTGTATACTATAATTTCACCCCCAAGTAAATATATGTGGGATGCTATTGCTGAAAACAGCGACCTAACTTATCTGAAAGCAGCAATTATTCGTGCAGATAGCGGTGTAGCTTTACCTAGTAGGTTGCAGACCGCTTTAAGTAGCTTTGGGGTAAATCTTACTGTTTTAGCTCCCACCAACCTTGCATTTCAAACTTTATTGACTGGCGCAATTTATCAGGCGCTTGTTTTCCAAGGAATGCCCCCGGCAACTGCATACCCTACTGCCCAATATTTAGCCTCTACACCTGACGTATTCAGTAACCCAGCTTTGTATGGTGCATTATCTGCTCAAACTGTCAAAGGGATTGTGGTTTATCATATTTTAGGCACTTCCATTCCGGGTATCAGGGTATTCTCTGTCAACTTGCCTACTACTACAACTACTATTAAAACACTCTTAAATGGTGCTATAGCTACTCATCCTGGTTTGTTGGCTAAAGCAACCTTCTCTGGCCCATTTGTAGGCGCGGCTACCTTTAAAGGTGCTTCAAACACGACTGCGTCCAAGTTGATCGTAAATCCTCTTAATCCTTTTGCTACCGATCAGAACTGTATAAATGGTGTTATTATGAAAATTGATCAGGTACTATTACCTCAATAAAATCATCAATTTAATTAGTAGCAGAAAGTTAAGGTGTAACATTATTTGTTGTTTAAATACAGAATATTTTTGGCCTTTGTTAGTTCCTCGTGATTTTTTCACTTTTTGTGAAAAAGGTTAACCAATTTCTAGCCACAAAAAATAGCATAACAATCTAAATAACATCAGTAAAAATAAATACGGTAGACAACTATACTAATTACTCAATCCCGGATGTTTTATATTTCTCATTTATATTCCTGTTATCATCATGCATATCCCCATTTACTAAATAATAGGTTGGCGCTATAAAGCAATCCCGTATTCTATCTTTTGATCTGTTTCGATAACGGCACCAGGTATGGTACCAATCTCCTTTCCAAACAAAATAGTCTCCATGACCAAAATCTGTATCCACGCCAAATCCTTCCCCAACCAGGCCCTTAGTTTCATAAGGTCCGTAAATATTAGTTGAGGTAGCATAATAGCCTGAAGAACTTAAATAGTAAACACCTTTGTATTTATGTAGGGAGTTTTTGTCTATTTCAGGGAAGTGCAACTTCTTGTTTATTTTAATATCTACAGGTTTTTCATCAAGTTCAATCATCGATTCTTTAAGTCGAGCAATTTTATAGGTACCCTCACCGTAAATAATGTAGGGTGTATTGTCATCGTCCACAAAAATTGTAGGATCAAAAGAATCAACTAAATAATGTCCTAAGGCCTCTTTGTAAGGCCCTTCAGGTTTATCGGCAACCATTACACCTGCTCCTATTTTTCGATTAGAGTAATACCAATAGTATTTACCATTTCGTGTTACAATGTCACCTGCCCAGCAATTGGTATTTCCCTCACCCATGATATTATCCTTTGGGCTAATGGTTCCAACATGTTTCCAGTTTTGTAAATCGGTTGACATAAATATTCTCCAATCTGGCATGATCCAATTAGCAACTCCAAAACCAATATCATGTCCAGTAAACAAATAACAGGTATCATTCAGCACTAACATATGTGGATCCGACATTCCTGGTTGTTCAATCAATGGATTTGTTATGTTTCTTATTGGATACTTATTCAAATCCTGAGCGAATAAACTGGTTAACCCAAAAAGGAAATAAACCGTTAAAATGCATTTAGAAGCCTTTTTCATTTTACG
>CALPKD020000151.1 GCA_943324055.2 Chitinophaga pinensis | reverse complement strand
GGTAAAATTATAAGTTCCAATTTTATTCACTTTAACTCTAATTACTTGCCATGACATGTAAGGATTAATTGTTTCGCCAATATTGTAGGCTCCTCCAGTTACACCCATTGCAGTGCTACTAATTGTACAACTAACAATTGTAATGTTCGCAGTACCATTTGTCGTTGTAGATACCGATGTATTTCCACAAGCATTATACCAAATCGAACCAATCCACCACTCCAAACAATTGGTTTCTGTATTAAAAATGGTTAACCCAATAGCAGGATTTACAATGGCATCTCTTTGTGCGGTAGTCATCCTTGGGGGAAGAAATCCTTTTGAAGTAGAATTGATATCAACAATTGCAGTTAATTCGGGTGTAGCCGTTCCAACTGAAATAGTATTTGTAAATTTTTTATCTCCCCCAACTGTTTGGTTACTTGTAAAATCAACAAAATTAACAGTACTACTACCAGTACCTCCATTATTAACTGGCAAGACCCCTGTAATAATATTTTTTGAAAAATCTATCCCTGATGTGCTTAGGTCAACATTCCAATTCCTATCTTTTGATAAATCTTGAGTCACTCCATTGATTGTTAAATTTCTATTAGCTGCTACTCCATTCAAATCTGTTATTGTTGGACTGTTTAATAAATCCGAATAACTACCTGTTATTGCAATTGGTGCAAGGCTTGGTTTATTTTTTATAAAATCTACCTTTGTATTATCAGACTGATCCCAATTAGATTGTAATTGAGCCTCTGGAATAACAGGCTTATTTGATAGGTCATTATAATTTCCACTAAAATCAGACTTATTATAAAACTGATCAAAATCTGACTTTGCAAGTAAACCTGCAGTTACTAATGAATTAGAAGCGAGTGGTAAATTAATAGTGTGCACAGCAGCACCCGAACTAATAGATGGCGCAACACCACTTGTACTTAAAGAAAATGTTTGAATAGAATCCCTTAATCCATTTAAACTTAATACTGCATGTGGTACTACTTGCCAGGTTTTATCCCCTCTCCAATATTTATTATTAGCACCCGCTACTATTGTAGGTTCCACGTCTGCCGTATTCGCTTTTAAATTAATAGCGGTTTGTGTTGCAGTACTTATGGGCTTTAATAAATCAGTGGTATTGTCAACGTTTGCTAAACCAACTGTTGTTTTATCTATTGCTAAAGCAGTTTTTAATGCAGTAATACTTGCAACACCAGTTCCTCCTTTTTCAACAGGTACTATGCCTGCTATGTTTGCTGCATCTACCCCATTCGCAAATTGTGCATACGCTACATATTGGAACTGCGTAGTACCCATGGTTGTAAAGTTAGTTCCTGCAGCTGCGTCCATTTCGATTTTCAAATACTTAGGTGTGTTTTTCCAATTAATAGTAGTAAAATTTCCTAATGTACTTGTAGCACCTGCATCCCCGATCACTGCTGTAAACAATCCTTGTGCGTTGGTAGTCACTGTTCTTGTTTCGGTATATTCAGCCGTGCCAGTAGCACTACCCTGAAGTACGCTTAATCGCAAACTAATTTGTTGTGATGCCAATATCACATTATTACTATTACGCGCTACCCCCTGAAAATTTAATCCAGTTTGTGCATTCGTTTGCACAAAGCCAAAAATAAAAATCATTAAAAAAAAGATCCAGCTTATTTTAGTTCCAGTAATACGCTTTTGTAATGTAGATAATGTCATAGTAAATAAATTATAAGAAAATGTTTTTATAATAAGGCGTTCCTTAGTTTGCTATTTTGATAATTTTGTATACCCCAGTTTTTGCAGCGCCATTATTTGGTTTAAAATAAACACGCACATACAATACCCCGTCGGGATAACCTTGCATTTGTATATCCTTGTCATAACTGCCATAAATAGTGCCTGCCTCCTGAGTATAGACAATGGCCGATTTAGCATCAATCAACTGAATCGTTAAATTACCTACTTGACTTAATCGTGCTTTAAAATGTAAAAGGTTAGACACAGGATTAGGACCAACCGTAATTTGGTTCCCAAAGACGGCTGGACCATATTCATTAATACCAGTAACTAAACTTGTTAGGGGTTGTAAAACCCCTGTATTTAAACCTAAACCTCCTGCTAAAAAGGGCGCGATTGAAGCACCCTCGCCAATACTCCATTCCATGGAGGTGGCAGAGCCACCCCCGTTATTTAGAATGTGGGGGGTAATGGATTGAGCAATCCCGCTAGTTTGTATGATTATAAAAACTAATACGGACAAATAAATATTCTTTTTCAAGGGGGACTTAGAAGTTTAATTTAAGTAGTTGATTTACAATCAATACTTTGGAATTAAAAATAAAGTCAGTTGGATGCATTATAGCATATATGCAGGATATCTATGTATCCGCTTGAGTAAATGGACACGAAAAAATAGGCAATAACCTGAAATTGGGCTACTAATTAGAACGTTTTTGCTGAAAATATTCAGACGGTGTTGTTTGGTACAATTTTTTAAATGACTTATAAAAACCACTTTTTGTAGCAAAGCCAGCTTCTAATGCAACTGACTCAATCGTAAAATTATCCAAATAAGACTCATTAAATTTATCTGTAATATATTTTAATCGGTAAGCATTTACAAAATCTGTAAAGCGCTGATTAAAGTAATTGTTAAGAATGTAGGATAATTCACGAATAGGTATATTCAACGCAACTGATACCTGACCAAGGGTTAAATTACTATTCAAGTAAGGCTTATTTATATTAAAATAATTATTAATATTTTCGATTTCTTTTGAATAGTCTTCCTCGATAAATGCAATTTTATTGACCTCATCGTTTACGAGGTTAGATTTTGTTTCACTATATTTTACAAAAGGCAACCCTGCCAAAATACCTGGATGGGTTAATAAATAGGTGCTCATCACAAAAAAACTAGCCGCGTACAAGGCACCTGGGATAAGATTAATTGCTCCCCAATTATTAAAAACTGAGATGTTTAATATAACCAATAATGTTAAAAAAATGAATGCTAAAAAATAAACAGTAGTCGCCCATGTAAAAATTTTGAGCCATTTTAAAACCATTTTAATTTGATACTCTATTTCAAAGATTACATTTTGTTTTTTAAACTTTACAATGAGCTTCCATTGAAAAATTAGGTAAATGAAACTTTGAATTAGTCGAATGACGAAGGTGTAAGATTCAGGCACTAATCCTGCCTGATATTGATAAGTAAGATCCAAATTATTAGTGACTGCTTGAACTATTACTTTTTTTTCAGCAATAGGTATTAAATAAAATGGCAAGTAATTTATGAAAAATAAGAGGAAAGGTAAGAAATGCCAAATATCTATTATAGCTATTCTTTTTTCATTATATAAAACAGCCCGCACATATAAGTATGCTAGCGGTGGAATAATAAAATTAATGGGTGCTGCTGTTTTGTATAAATAAGGTACATTAACAATCCAACCATAATAAATTAGTAAATAAATAGCAGCATTAAAGGAAATAAAGACAAAGTAGGTGGATAATAAATAATCTGCATAAGCACGCAATGCGTCTTGTTTAAAAAGCAATACGTAAACTGTAAGTAAGGCGCAAAATAAACTTCCTAGATAAAAAATTTCATACATTAATCAAAAATAGGAACTTATTGGATGCAAACCATGACAACTTGTAGCTCCTGCATTGCTTTAAAAGGAGTAATTATTTTTTTAAAAAGAACGAGCTGCTAAAAATTTGGCAATTGCAAAGTCTTTTTGTTGAGTCTGATATCCTCCATTAATTATATTCCATGTAAAAGCGTCATAAGCTCCGTCTTCTGTTGACGTCCATACATAGTTAACACCTGAAGGACTTAAGTTTGCTTTCATGGCATTCATTTGTGAAGCGCTTGGTAAATACCAGTTGGTATAACCCCCGCCAGAATATGACCTTGCAATTGAAGCTGGATAGTTTGTTCCAGCCCCTTCGCTACTGATAATCAAATTTGTGTTATTCATCCCTGTTTCTAAATCAGCTGGAGGGTAATCCCAAGTTCCGTAATCCTGATTATATATACCTGCACCACCTGAAGCTCCTGTCAGTTCTAGCTTATTTCCCCAAACAACCATATTAGTTGATAAATACCCAGAAACAATTATACCATGTTTTTGGCTTGCATCATATCCAATATCTAATGGTCCAAGAATATAGGCAACTTTCCCGCCGCCATAAGTATTACCAACCGCTAAATCATTAAGTGAGATTCTAAAAGCAGTTGCACTTGAACTTGCAGATGTATAATTTCCATTGGCGGCAACTGTAGCTATAACTGTATATGTTCCTCCATCGGTAGGTTTTGTAGCACTTGGACCATAAGTAGTAATTCCTGTTCCTGTATAACTGTAGGTGTAACTAGTTCCTGTTCCTGTATTTGTAGCTGCACTAGGGCCTTGTGCAGCTGGAGAAGCTAAATTATAAGTATAAGTTGCAATTGTAGGTGTAACCGTAGGTATTGCTTGAGCAATAGTAAATGCAGCACTTGCAGTTGCAGCGTTATAATTACCATCCCCACTAGCACTTAAACTTACAGTTACACTATAAGTTCCTGCATTTGTAGGACGAGTGGCACTTGGTCCATAAGTGATGCCAGTACCAGTATAACTATAAGTATAAGTGCTACCAGTTCCAGTATTGGTGGCACTATTAGGACCTTGTGCACTACCTGTATATGTATAAGTGCCAACAGTTATATT
>CALPKD020000150.1 GCA_943324055.2 Chitinophaga pinensis | reverse complement strand
CAATCGCGATATTAGTGAATGTGAATGCAAAAGATTCTTTATTCTCTTTACAGGACTTGCAGGCGCGTTTGACTGGCAATCATCCTCAGCAAGTAGTAATGGATGGGAGTAATTTAACGGGGATTGTACGTTTTTTGAAGGATAGCCTTGTTAAAAACGCATCATTTGGTACAAATGTTCAATCTGCCAAAGGAAGCGCGGAAGTGATTGATTATATTAAAAATCATCCTAATGCGATGGGGTTTGTAGGGATGAATTGGATAGCAGACAGTTACGATGCAAAACAGGTGATCGCGCGTAAATATGTAAAAACAGCCTTATTGGAATGTACGCTGTGCGCTGAAAAGGGCCTATTTGCACATCCTACTCAGAGTACAATCGGACAAGGGCAATATTCTTTATCATTGCCTATATACTACATATTAAAAGAAAATGCACCCGGACTAGGTTCTGGTTTTTTAAATTTCATGAGTTTGGAACGTGGTCAACTTATTTTTAGGAGATCTTTTTTAGTACCCGCTAAAATGAGTTTTTCAAAGCGCAAAGGAATGTTAAACTAATGCTAATATTTGACTAACGATTTTTGCTTCTTTTGGTAAAATTTAATCGGATTCTTGCAAAAAAATTAATATTTTTAGACTTCTCTAAACTGAATACTTGACTTCTGTCAAATATTGGGGACGCCAATTCGAATTGCGTTGGGATAATTTTACTGGTATTGAATGCATTTTAAATGAAAAAAACACAAGTGATGAAAAAATTGGTTGTATTGTTTATGGGAATTGTAGTGGTCGTGACTAGTTTGCGTGCACAAGCTCCTGTATCTACATTAGCAGAGGGTGTGAAGTTGTTGAATTATGAGAAAAATAAATCAGCACTCGCTTTTTTCAAAGAAGCATTGGATAAAAATCCAACAGATGGAGAAACCATATTTTGGTATGGTCAAGCATTGTTAGCACAAAACTATAATGGTATTCCGTCATCAGAGTCCATTCAGAAAGCAAAAGAAGTTTACCAAAAAGCTTTGCAAGCAAAAGGGAATGATCCTTGGTTACTAGTGGCGATGTCACATATCCAATCTTTAGAAGGGGTAGATCAAAATGCAGTGAAGCAAAATTTAGAGGTAGCCATTACTTCAACTTTAACTACAAAAGGAAAATACAAAGGGAAACCAAGCCAGGAAATTGTAAATGCAATTGGTCGTGTTTATGCTGAATTGCCTATATCTGTTGGGGATCATCGTTATGCCATTGAAAAATTAAAAGAGACTATATCAAGTTACGATGTAGTAAATCCGAATTTATATATCAATTTAGGAATCAACTATTTAAAATTAGGTGGTGAAAATGGTGGAGAAGCGGTGAGTGCATTCCAAGAAGCAATTAGTCGTGATCCGAAAAATGCATATCCTTATTATAGAATTGGGAAAATTTACCAAACGCAGAATAACAAAGAGCCTTTAGAGGAAAACTTCAAAAAAGCGTTAGAGATTGACCCAGCTTTTGCACCTGTTTATTTCTCTTTATTCCTTTACTACTCTATATATGATACAGAGATTGCAAAAAAGAATTTAGATTTATTTTTACAATATGCAGATAAGGACCCAGTTTATGATTTCTATAATGCAGATTATTTATTCCGTGTAGGTCAATATGAGGCATCTTTAGCTAAAGCGAAGGCATTACAAGAAAAGGTGACGCTTTTAGAACTCCCACGTTTGGCTATTTTATTAGCGTATAACTACGATCGTATCGGAGATTCAATTCAAGCAAAAACTTATATCGAGCAATTCTTAAATAATAACCCGGTAGATAAAATCTTAAATGCTGATTATGAATTAGCTGTAAAAGTATTATCTAAGTTTAGTGGCAACCAGATAGCATTGACTGCTTTGTTAGAAAAAGCAATCGCTGCAGATCCTTTAAAGGACAATAAGCTAAAATATTACAAATTAGGAGTTGACATGCTTGAAAAATCTAATATGTATGTTGATGAATTAAAGTGGTATATGAATTATTCTGCTTTAAGAGGGTTAAAGGATGAATTATATTATTATAAGACAGCTAGTATCGCAGTAAATGCAAAAGATGCGACTACTGCAATGTCAATCGCCAAAGATTACATCGCTGCATTCCCTGATAAGCCACAAGGGTATACTTTATTAGTAAAAGGAGCTCGCTTATTAGACACTGCAAATCAAGTAGGTCAAGTTCAATTTGATGCAATCACCTTGCAAACTCAATTTTTGTTAAAGGATGTTGTTAAAAATAAGCAGTCTTTGATCAACAATTACTACGCAATGATGGGTTACTATAACGAAATGAAGGACTTTGGAAATGCAATTGCAATGTGTGATAAGGTATTAGAATTGCTTCCGGCAGATGCACAGACAATGAAAATCAAAGAGTCATTGAGCAAGAACTGGGAAATCATTAAAAAGATGCCAGGGGGTAGTCAAAAAACTACTGCTGATAGCACTCCAGTCAAAAAGGGATAAGGTCTCTAAAAAAACGATAGAACGACGCTCTGAAAATATTTGAAAATTACTCCCCATTTATGGGGAGTTTTTCGTTTTATGAAGGATCCTTTGCGTATTTTTGCGGCACTAAAAACACGTGTATGAATTTGCTGCAGTTTTTGATGTCTGCGAACGAAACAAACAATGCAACTAGCTATTTACCCATTGCCCTTCAAATCCTATTTGCAGGCGGTTTTGTAGCTTTTATGATATTGGTGTCAAGCGTTGTAGGGCCAAAGCGTAAAACCGATGATAAACTAGCTACTTTCACAAGTGGTATTGAATCTCATGGGGATGCAAGATCTCCAATGGCGATTAAATATTTCTTGGTAGCTATCTTGTTTGTATTGTTTGACGTAGAAGTTATTTTCTTTTATCCCTACGCAGTAAACTTTAAGAGCTTTGGCTGGAGCGGATTTTTAGAAGTGCTTTTATTTGTAGCATTTTTCTTAGTTGGATTTATTTATATCCTTAAGAAAGGCGCACTGAATTGGGAAGATTAATTTTTAATAAAATTCAAAGCATATACTATGCGACCAGTACGATTTAATATACATCCAAAAGAGGCAGAAATTAGTGATGCAATTTCAATGGGTAAGGCACCAGATGGGGTACCTGGAGATGGTTTCTTTGCAACACAATTGAGTTCGGTAGTTGGCCTTGCGAGAAAAAACTCATTGTGGCCTTTGCCTTTTGCAACTTCATGTTGTGGCATTGAATTTATGGCAACCATGGCATCTCATTATGATTTGGCACGTTTCGGATCGGAGCGTGTTGGTTTTTCTCCACGTCAATGTGATTTATTAATGGTGATGGGTACTATTGCAAAAAAAATGGCACCAGTTTTACGACAAGTATATTTACAAATGGCAGAGCCTCGTTGGGTAATTGCTGTTGGTGCATGTGCTTCAAGCGGTGGTATTTTTGATACCTATAGCGTATTGCAAGGGATTGACCAAGTAATACCAGTTGACGTGTATGTTCCAGGTTGCCCTCCACGCCCTGAGGCAATCATAGATGGCTTTATGAAGATTCAGGATTTAGTTGGGCAAGAGAGTATTCGCCGTCGAAATAGCGAAAAATACAAGGCATTATTAAACAGTTATGGCATTCAATAAAGGGCGCTAAAATTTTATTTCATATGGCTTTAACAAACGAATATATTCAAACGCAATTAATTGCAAAATTTCCTGATCAAGTGCATGCTTTTTCAACTGTATCTGGTATGCTTTCATTTGAAGCACCTAAGGAAATAAATTTAAAAGTATTGCAGTTTTTGTATGATGAACCTACTTTAGGTTTTACTTTTTTAACAGACTTGTGTGGGGTAAATTATCCTGACAATAAAGGAGCTGAATTAGTAGTTGTATATCATTTACATAATTTTACTGAAAATGTACGTGTCCGCTTTTCGGTGGCTACAGACATTGCACAACCGGATATTTTTACTGCAAGTAAATTGTTCGAAAGTGCAAATTGGATGGAACGCGAAACCTATGATTTCTTTGGAGTTAATTTTGTGGGTCACTCTAATCTGAAACGAATTTTAAATGTAGACGAGATGGACTATTTCCCTTTAAGGAAAGAATATCCATTAGAGGATCAAACAAGAATTGATAAAGATGATGAAATGTTTGGAAGAGGCTAATACATTCACAAAAAGCGCAAACAAAACAAAATGGAATTACATCAAAATATAACATTACCTGAAGGTTCAATCGAAAAGCAGACCACTACCCTAAATTTTGGCCCAACGCACCCGGCTACGCATGGTGTATTTCAGAACATTATGGAGGTAGACGGAGAGCGTGTTGTTTCTACAGAACAAACTGTAGGCTATATTCACCGTGCTTTTGAGAAGCTGGCTGAAAGACGTCCTTTATATCAAATCACACCAATCACTGATCGTTTGAACTATTGCAGTAGCCCCATTAATAATATGGGCTGGCATTTAACCTGTGAAAAATTCTTAAATGTTCAAACCCCCAAGCGTGTTGATTATTTGCGTGTTATCATCATGGAATTATCTCGTATTTCTGATCACTTAATTTGTAATTCAATTGTAGGAGTTGACACAGGAGCTTATACTGGGTTTTTATATGTGATGCAATACAGAGAATTAATTTATGAAATATATGAAGAAGTATGCGGGTCCCGCCTTACTACTAATATTGGGCGTATTGGTGGCTTT
>CALPKD020000149.1 GCA_943324055.2 Chitinophaga pinensis | reverse complement strand
CTAGCTACTGCCCAAGCCGACCGTTGGCAACAGCATATCAACTACAATATCAAAGCGGCATTGGATGTGAAAACCAATATTGTGAAGGGTTCGGAGGAGATTGTGTATGACAACAATTCAACGGATACACTTCGCAAAGTATATTTTCATTTATACTGGAATGCTTTTCAACCCAATTCTTCTATGGATTTACGTAGCCGTGAATTAGGTAAAAATACAATGACCAACCGCAGAGGGGATGTAGTGAAGGATTGGGATGCGCGTGTTACGGATCGTATCGAAAAATTAACGCCTAGTGAAATTGGCTACCAAAGAGTAAGCCAAATATTAATTGCAGGGAAGGCTCAAAAATTGATTGAGCATGAAACAATATTGGAAGTTCAATTAACAAATCCAATTGCACCTAAAACATCTGCAAAAATATCCCTTGTATTTGAAGCACAAGTGCCAAAACAAATTAGAAGATCGGGTAGGGATAATGCCGAAGGCGTTCGTTATTCAATGAGCCAATGGTACCCTAAGATGGTAGAATATGATTATCAAGGATGGAACACGAACCCCTATATCGCGCGCGAGTTTTATGGTGTATGGGGTAATTACGATGTAACATTACAAGTAGATAAATCCTATCTAATTGCCGCATCTGGTGT
Organism: Chitinophaga pinensis; assembly: GCA_943324055.2. Classification (GTDB taxonomy): domain Bacteria; phylum Bacteroidota; class Bacteroidia; order Chitinophagales; family Chitinophagaceae; genus Sediminibacterium; species Sediminibacterium pinensis_F. Next base: position 4,075 of record CALPKD020000149.1, on the reverse strand, counting down.
ATTACAAAATCCAAATGCAGTACCTACTAAGGAAGGGGTAAAGTCTTGGAATTTCAAAGGAAACAATATTCATGATTTTGTTTGGGCTGCAGATGATCATTATAAGCATTTGTCAAAACAAGTTAGACCTAACCTGACTTTTCATGTGTACTACAAGGAAAAGGGTGGTGCAGAAGATAGTGCCTGGGCCAATGTTTTATGGGCTGCTGAAAAAGTACTTCCTTATATGGAGAAGAAATTTGGAGCTTATCCTTATCCTCAATATTCATTTATTCAAGGAGGAGATGGTGGTATGGAATATGCAATGGCTACTTTATTAAAAGGACCTAGTTTAGGCACGGTGTTTCACGAGTGGATGCATACTTGGTACCAACACATTTTAGGTACCAATGAAAGTTTATTCCCTTGGATGGACGAAGGCTTTACGAGCTATGCCGAGGAAGATATCACTTATTATTACAATGCTAATTTTGCAGCTACTTCCCCTTTTTTAAGTGAGGCAGCAAAAAAACGAACGCTAGCCGCTAACGAAAAAGAAAAAGCAAATCCCAAATTGCCATTGGTACAGACTGCGAATTATGCGGGCTATTTAGGGCTTGCTAAAAGTGGCTTAGAAGAACCTATGTCAACTCATTCGGACCATTATAATACCAACTATGCGTATAGTAGTGCCGCTTATAGTAAAGGAGGCACTTTCTTAGGGGTATTAGGCTATGTGATGGGGGATTCAGTAAGAGATAAAGTGTTGATCAATTATTACAATACTTGGAAGTTCAAACATCCTAATGCAAATGATTTTACACGCGTTGCCGAAAAAACAAGTGGCTTGCAATTACAATGGCTAAAAGAATATTGGGTGAATTCTACCAAAACAATTGATTACGGATTAAATGATATCCAAGCAGGTACAAATACTGCAATCATTAGTATTCAACGCATTGGTAAATTACCTATGCCAATTGAAGTATTAGTGACCTATAAGGACGGCACAAGTGAAATGCATTATATACCATTGGATTTAATGTTAGGTGGGAAGCAGGCAGAATCAAAAGTGAACACTATTGCACATCCAGAATGGAAGTGGGTACAGCCAACGTATACGTTTGAAACAACTAAGCCTATTTCAGCTTTAAAATCAATCGAAATTGATCCGAGTCAAAGGATGCCAGATGTAAATAGAACCAATAATAAATTAGATATTCCTAACTAGGTGTATTAAGGAATTAAAATAGATACCTTGTTTCATCGAACGAACATTCGAGCACGCGCAGTGAGAGTGAGATGGAATAAGGTATCCGTTTTTTGTTATTTACCTTTTTTCACTTGAATAATATATTTTTCCTCAAAGTATTCCTCTGGGAAAATATCGTGAATTGACATCATCTTAGGACGCACGCCACTTTCAAAAATCTCCTGATGTAAATCCCCGCCTTTTAAGCAAATTAAGCCATTAGGTTGGTCTACTTTTTTATTGATAATAGGGCCTGCCCATTTCCATAGATCCTTTAGAGGGGCTACTGCACGGCTTACAGCGTAATCAAATTTCTTATTCTTAATATCCTCAACACGAGTGTGCATTGTTGTAATATTTGTGATGCCTACCATTTCGCAAACTGCATCTACTACTTTTAATTTTTTCGCAATACTGTCTACTGCTAAAAATTGAACATCTGGGAAAAATATAGCCAATGGCACACAAGGGAAACCGCCACCACATCCAATATCAATTACTTGTGTTCCTTTTTCCCATTCTACAATTGCAGCAATACTTAATGAATGCAAAACATGGTGTAGGTAAATATGATCAATATCTTTTCGAGAGATTACATTAATCTGACTATTCCACTCTTGATAGGCTTTATCTAAACCTTCAAATTGTGCAAGCTGCTTTGGCGAAAAATCGTCAAAGTATTTAGTAATTAAATCCAGTTTTTTTGTGGTGCTTTCCATACGCTAGGCAAGGTAAACAAATAATAGAATATGGACCATATATCAAATAATAAAAACCATGGCCAAAGGTCTAATTCGTTTAATTTTTTCATGGTATTTCTTAAAATAGCCCCTTGGACAATCGCTCTAAGGCTCCAAAGGCTAAGGAGTAGTATATATTCTTTTGAAACAATCAATGCGACAATCAAAATAGGGTAGACCAAAAATTGGCTAATTGCATATAAAGCCAACAAAATGGAATGCTTCTTTTTGTAGTATTTGCTCGTTGTATAATGTCTGTATTTTTGATTCATCCAATCCTGAAAAGTGTTTTTTGGTTCACTAATCGTATGTGCATCTTTGTCAATTACGATGGCTGTATTTTTTTTATTCGCGACTTGATTGATAAATAAATCGTCGTCTCCACTTGGGATTTGATTGATAGACGAGAACCCTTTGTTTCTTAAAAACACTTCTTTTTTATAAGACAAGTTTCGGCCTACTCCCATATAAGGCAAGCCTGCAAGTGCATAGGAAAAATATTGCAGCGCAGTTTGGAAGGTTTCAAATCGGATTAATTTATTTAAAAAGCCTGGCTTTTTTCGGTATGCACCATACCCAAGTACAATCTCAATATTATCATCATACCCGTCTTGCATTAATTGCATCCAATGTTCACTCGCAGGAACGCAATCCGCATCGGTCAATAATAAGGTTTCGTTTTTTGCTGATTTAATACCAATGGATAAAGGAAATTTTTTCCCATTGATCATCTTTGCTTCTTGTGTAAGTATTACTGGGTTTAAATTCTTAAATGATTTTTTAAATTCCTCTAATAAATATTTCGTTTCATCTTCTGAATTATCGTTCACTAAAACTACTTCGTGGGTAGTATTATACTGTTGCACTAATACACCCGGTAAATTATTCATCAAATTTTGAGCTTCATCGCGCGCGCATATTACCACAGAAATAGGATGCTCAACATGCACCTGTTTTGTAGGTTTCTTATACAATGCCAGTCTTAGGAAGAAAAAAAGGTAATAAAACAGTTGAATGGCAATGACACATATAAATATGCCTATCAATATAGTTGACAAGGGTAGGTTAGTAATCATGTCACAAAAGTAAAGCCTTTTGACCTTACCTTTGCCCCTATGGCGGCACTAAAATTTGACTTACAATTCCAGAGCACAACAGGTGCTTCCCGAGCGGGTACCATCACCACCGATCATGGTACCATTGCGACTCCCATATTTATGCCTGTTGGTACAATTGGTTCCGTGAAAGCAGTAACCCAACAGCAGTTAAAAAAGGACATTAATGCTCAAATTATTTTGGGTAACACCTATCACTTATACCTGCGCCCAGGATTAGAAGTGTTGGAGGCGGCAGGTGGTTTACATAAGTTTATGGGATGGGATAGGCCGATATTAACAGATAGTGGTGGGTATCAAGTATTTTCATTAGCCTCAAATAGAAAGATTACACAGGAAGGTGCTTTGTTTCAGTCCCATATTGATGGAAGCAAGCACATGTTTAGTCCCGAAAAAGTGATGGACATTCAAAGGTCTATTGGTGCGGATATTATCATGGCTTTTGATGAATGTCCTCCAATACCAAGTGAATACGACTACGTTAAAAAAAGTTTAGATCTTACAAATGCATGGTTGGATAGATGTTTTAATAGATTGGCCGAAACGCCCGATTTATATGGTCATACACAAAATTTGTTTCCGATTGTTCAGGGAGGCACATATGCCGATTTAAGAAAAGCGTCCTGCGAATATGTGAGTTCCAAAAATGCAGTGGGTAATGCAATTGGCGGATTGAGTGTAGGGGAGACCGAAGCTGAAATGTATGAGTTTACCGCATTATGTTGTGAAAATTTACCAAAGGACAAACCACGGTATTTGATGGGAGTGGGTACGCCTTGGAATATCTTAGAAGCAATTGATTTAGGGGTGGATATGTTTGATTGTGTAATGCCTACCAGAAACGGCCGAAATGGGATGATTTTTACCACTCAGGGCGTGATTAATATCAAAAATTTGAAGTGGGCAAAGGATTTTAGCCCATTAGACCCAGGTTTGCCAAACGAGATGAGCCAATATTACACAAAGGCGTATATGAGGCATTTGTTTGT
>CALPKD020000148.1 GCA_943324055.2 Chitinophaga pinensis | reverse complement strand
GCCCAATTGGCTTGACCTAGATTAGTGATCTGCTTGGCGTTCGTACCATCTGCATTTGCAACGTAAACTTCCATGTGTGTTGGTGCAACCATCCCTTCGGCTAATAAAGATTTATACTCTTCAATTTCAGCTGGTGTGGAAGGTCGACTTGCTCTCCAAACAATTTTTTTACCATCTGGGCTAAACCAAGCACCTCCATCATAACCTAATGTATTCGTCACACGCTTTTCTTTACCAGTCGCTAAATCCATCACGTATAAATCTAAGTCCCCATCTTTATCACTACAATAAATCATTTTTTTACCATCATAAGATAAAGTACCCTCTGCATCATATCCTTTTGCATTGGTTAATTGCTTGACTACTACACCATTGGTGTCTGCCATGAAAATGTCATAGGTATTGTATAAAGGCCAAATGTATTTGTTACCATACTTTGCGCGGTCTACTGCTGGAGGGCATTCGTTACCACCCCCTTTTGTGGATGCGTAAATAATATGCTTACCGTCTTTTGTAAAATACGAACAGGTGGTCCTTCCCTTTCCTCCACTAATGGACTTGTACGTAAATGGAGTGGTGCTATTGGTTGGAACCAAGCCCATGAAAATTTGATCACAGTTAAGCCCTTCCTTTGGATTGGTTCTTTGGAAAGTAATGCGCTTGCTGTCAAAACTCCAATACGCTTCGGCATTGTCACCACTATTGGTTAATTGGATTACGTTTTTAAAATGAGGCTCCCCTGCAAATAAAATAGAATCCTTTTGAGCACTAGCATTGAATGCTATAAATGCTAACAATAATAAAATGGTGATTGATTTCATAATGTGTATTAATAAAGGGCAAAAGTAGTCAAAAACGCTCATAAAATTAATACCCCATTGTGGCTTTGTTTTGCTTAAAAAAATGGACCTTTGTTCAAATTAATCCTATGGCCATTATTGCCCCTTCCTTGTTAGCCGCTAATTTTTTAGAATTAGGGAATGCATGTACTATGTTGAATGAGAGCGAAGCGGAATGGTTTCACTTGGATGTAATGGATGGCAGCTTTGTTCCCAATATCAGTTACGGCCTACCTATTATCGAACAAATAAAAAAAACGACTACTAAAGTTTTGGATGTGCATTTAATGATTGTTGCCCCCGAAAAATATATTGTAGATTTTAAAAAAGCAGGTGCCGATATTTTAACGGTACACTATGAAGCATGTCCTCATTTACATAGCACTTTACAATTAATTAAAGCGCAAGGCATGAAAGCTGGCGTAGCATTAAATCCACACACCCCTGTATCATTTTTAAAAGACATTATAAAAGACATTGACGTGGTGTGTATCATGAGTGTAAATCCAGGATTTGGCGGACAAAAATTCATAGAACATACTTACGAAAAAGTAATCGAGTTAAAGCAAATGATTACTGATGCAAATGCGAATACGTTGATAGAAATCGATGGCGGCGTCACCGCAGACAATGCGAGTAAGTTAGTGAAAGCCGGTGCAGATGTATTAGTAGCTGGTACCACCGTATTTAAAGCAGCCGATCCTAAGGCCATGATTGTCACTTTAAAAAACTGTTAATAGTTTTAAGGGAATTCACCTCCATTTGTTCAACCTTGTTTGATTGAATGTTAAGTACATATTACCTTTCCGTGTAATTCACAATTGTGCGTATTTATTCCTTGAAAATTTCAAGTGATTAAATTATATTGTGTAAGGCTCTATCATCCGCTTCCTTAACCTTTTAAATGTATTACTTTGACTGAAACCATCATCAATTTAGATACCGTTAATCCAATTGAATTTTTCGGTGTCAATAACTCCAAGTTAGATATCTTAAAAAAGAAGTATCCCTTATTAAAAATTTTATCCCGTGGCACACAAATTAAATTAAGTGGTGCACCAGAACAAATTGACTTAGCAAAAGAAAAAATCATACTAGTTATTCAGTACATGGAGCGTAATGGCCATTTAAGCGAAAACTATTTTGAGCAAATTTTAGGCGGAGACGATGCCGAAGCCATTGATAATTTTGTAGAACAAAATCCAAATGAAGTTTTGGTCTTTGGACCTAATGGGAAAACAGTGCGTGCAAGAACTGCCAATCAAAAAAAGATGGTACACGCTATTGATAAAAACGATATTGTATTTGCAGTAGGGCCCGCTGGTACGGGCAAAACTTATACAGCTGTTGCATTAGCGGTTCGTGCACTGAAAAACAAGATTGTTAAAAAAATTATCTTGACCCGCCCGGCAGTAGAAGCAGGAGAAAGTTTAGGTTTTTTACCTGGTGATTTAAAAGAAAAGATTGACCCTTACTTACGTCCTTTATATGACGCGTTAGACGATATGATTCCTGCCGACAAGTTGGGCTATTATATGAGTACCCGCACCATCGAAATTGCACCACTTGCTTATATGCGTGGTCGCACTTTAGACCATGCATTTATTATATTAGATGAATCTCAGAATGCGAATGACTTACAAATAAAAATGTTTTTAACCCGTATTGGAGCCAATGCAAAAGCCATCATTACCGGAGACCCTACACAAGTGGATTTGCCGCGCAATCAAAAAAGCGGTTTGGAGAAAGCGGTACGCATTTTACAGAACATCGAAGGCATCGCACATATTCAATTAGACGAAGAGGACGTTGTGAGACATAAACTTGTCAAAGCTATTATTAAAGCCTACGATAAGGAACGTGAAAACGAGACGGAGAATTCCTATCATCGATAATTTTTTAAGTTGCTGAAATTTTAGTAATTTCAAACACATGGCGAAGCAATATTTACAACAATTTACAATCGGTGTGGAGGAAGAGTATATGGTACTTGATCCGTCCAGCAGGGAACTAAAAAGCCACCAACAAGCGATTGTGAATGAGGGGGAGAAAAAGTTTAAGGACCGAATCAAAGCCGAAATGCATCAGGCCGTTGTGGAAGTTGGAACGAGTATTTGCAAAAACGTTGATGAAGCTTTTAATGAGGTACTAGAATTAAGAACTGGTGTTGCTGATATTGCCCAGTCTCTTGGATATAGCATTGGTGCATCTGGCACCCACCCTTTTAGTTTGTGGGAGACCCAACTCGTATCGGACCAATCCAGGTACCAAGAGCTATTAAACGAATTGCAGCAAGCTGCAAGGAGCAATTTGATTTTTGGTCTACATGTACATGTTGGAATGGAAGATCGAAAAATGGCCATTCATATCGCCAACACTGCCAGGTATTTCCTGCCACATATTTATGCATTAAGCACCAACTCCCCTTTTTGGGAGTCTCGCAATACTGGCTACAAATCGTACCGATCAAAAGTGTTTGATAAGTTCCCAAGAACCGGCATTCCAGATTATTTTGAAAGCATCGAAGCTTATGAGAATTTTGTGCAGTTATTGATCAAGACCAATTGCATAGATAACGCTAAAAAAATATGGTGGGACTTACGCGTCCATCCCGTTTACAATACGATTGAATTTAGAATTTGTGATGTGCCGATGACTACGCAGGAAACCATCACCATCACTGCTTTATTTCAAGCATTGTGTGCTAAAATTTATACACTAAGGAGACAGAACATTAACTTTATTAATTATCAACGCGCACTCATTAATGAAAACAAATGGCGTGCAAGCCGCTATGGCATTGATGGAATGTTAATTGATTTTGGGAAAGAAAAAGAAGTACCTGTAAAAGATTTGATCAATGAGTTACTTGAATTTATAGACGATGTTGTGGACGATTTAGGCAGCAGACACCATGTTGAAAAAGTACAAGACATTTTTAAATTAGGTACAGGAGCCGACCAACAATTAGCCATCTTTAAGGAAACAGGAAGCTTAATTGAGGTAGTTAAAACAATTGAGGAACGCTTTTTAGCAGTGTAAGGTTTACTCGGCTAATTTGTAATCAAATAAGGTTGCAGTAAATAAACCTCTTTCTCTTTTCTTGAATATCACATCCCAGTTGCCTTTGTACCTTAAAATTTTAGGGACCAACTGACCGTTAAAGTAAGTCATCTCTACTTCCATCTGCACGTTAAAATCATACACCCCTGCCTTGTAACTTAGTGAATAATTACGACCAAGTACTTCCAATGTTTTAGGATCAAACCAAGTAATCATTTGATCTACCACCACTCGATCATTGGCAAAAAAACCTAAATCCTTTTTGGGCTGGATATCAAACACATATACCAACTTGCCGTGATAGTCTACAAAATCTAATTTATAGTCATACAATTCATGTGCAGATTCGTCGTACAAATCCAATTTATTGCCAATAAATGGAATACCTGGAATTTTTTTACCTGGATTAAAAAACAACATCTTTAATTGATCCTTTGCTTTATCAATACCACTGCCTTCGATGGTTCTTAACCTGCCTTTTACAATATTGTTCTCTCCACAAATACTTCCTTTGGTAAAAAACAAACTGGCATACAAGGAGGGCGTTACATAATTATAATCACCATTTGCTTTTCTTAAATTACCCGTAATTTTTTCCTCCAATACTTCCATGGTTCTACAAGTGCCTATCTTTAACTGCTTGGTCTTGCTATTTAAAGAAGCCTGCATCAAGTTGTTCTTATCCATCATCTCAATATGGTTATAAGAACTATATCCAATGGTATGAAGGGTTCTAAATGCTTTGTAAAAACTGCTATCCTCTTTGATACGTTGTAAAATGGCTTTGTAATCAAAGTTATTCCTTACAATGGCTTCCGTTAAAGTAAAGGCCAGCCCTTGCTCATTAAT
>CALPKD020000147.1 GCA_943324055.2 Chitinophaga pinensis | reverse complement strand
ACTGGCACCAACGAATTAGATGCCGCTAAAGCAGATGCGGCTTATATGAATTCAATAACTTGGTAATATATTGGCAACCTCCCTATTTAGTATAGACTGCTAAGTAGGGAACTAGTCAATTAATACGCCTTCCTTTTTTATTTCACTTATTGCGTTGAATAATGCGTCTAGGTTCTCAATAGTATTAAATGCATTAATAGAGTACCTTAAATACACGTCGTCTTGTTGACGCATGATGGGTACTTCTATTTTATATTCAATAAATAGCTCCCGTTGTAATAATTCCGGTTCCTTTGTTTTGATGGGTATACTAATCATTTGACCTATCCATTCACTCGTCAATGGGCTTATGGGCGCTGTCCCTAATAAATCATAAAAGCGTTGCGCATTGTTAAGTAGCAACTCATGACATTTTTTTGCAACCACAGGCCAGTTATGCTCTTCCATAAATTGGATACAAGCGGGCACCGCTAAAAAAGCCGAAAAGTCACGGGTTCCAATCATTTGATGATAGTCCAAGAATGTTGACTTGCCGGGCTTTGCTGCCTTATAACCCCAGCTTACAATTAAGGGGTCGCACATTTTTTGTACCTCCTTGTGGGCGTATAAAAAGCTGCAGCCTTTTGGTGCCATCATCCATTTGTGACAAGCGCCGGCATAAAAATCTACTTTTAGTTCGCTGATATTTAATGCAATTTGTGCAGGTGCATGTGCGCCATCCACAATCGTAATTAAGCCCTTTGATTTTGCGATTTCGCAAATTTCTTTTACTGGAAATTTTAAAGCAGTTGCACTTGTGATATGACTAATAAATATTGCTTTTGTAGTAGGGCGTAGTCCTTCAAAAAAATCAGCTATAAACTGCTCTTTGGTAGTGGTTGGTAATTGAATTTTTTGTCTTCGGTAGGTAGCACCTGCTTTTTCGCAATAATACTCCCAGGTTTTATCACATGCGCCATATTCGATATTGGTTGCTAATATTTCATCTCCTTTTTCCAATGGAAAGTTTTTTGCAATCAGGTTGATCGCAAAGGACGGATTGGTAACATACAATAAATCATCTTTGTCTGTGCAATGTATAAAATTGGCGAGCGCTTGTCTTGAATTTGCCAAACGTTCTGCGCCATCAAATGCTATAAATTGTACCGGCTCGGATTCTAATACCCTTTGCCAATGTTGGTAGTTGTCAAATACGGGTTTAGGGGTTGCTCCAAATGATCCAAAATTTAAAAAGTGGATTGACGTATCTAGCAAAAATTGAGTTTGTAATTTTTCCATGTTATTATTATTCAATACTTGAAGATAGCAATTAAACAAACGTCTTTTAGATTGCATAAAAAATCCTTCCCTATAATTCGGGAAGGATTTTGAAATAGCCATTGACGTACCTTAATGAATACTTACTCACCTAAGCTCCATCCTGCGCGGTAGCTTCTTTTTACAAATTGGTTCGCTTGTTCGAAATTTGTAATTTTCATATTTGGCCCATCCCATAATAGTTGAATATTTCGTCCAGGATTTTTAACGGCACCCTTTGAGTCTGTTTCTTTGATATCATAACTTCTGATTGCAAGGTTGCCCATTAATACGGATTCCGTTAATGGCCCAGCTATGTCAAAATGAGAACTTAAACTTTTTGCTTCCTTGCTTCCTGCACCCGCAATACAAGCTTCTACCCATCCGGTATAGTGACCAGCTTCGCCGTTTTTTATTCTTTCAACCGTCTGAGGCACTTTTGTTTGGGCTGTTAAGTTCGTAGGAAGTAATTGTGGATTTATTCCATAAGTACCTGCCATCATCTTACCTTTTGTTCCTTCAAAAATTACTCCATTGCCTCCATCACCCATCACTTCGTTTGGTCCTAATTCAGCTGGTCGCTCGGGTTGAATTCCACCATCCATCCAATGTAATTTTACATCTGGCTTACCATTTTGTCCTTTAAAAGTTAAAATAATATGGGAAGCCGCTGGTGGACTATCTGGGGAATACACTCTTTGCCAAGGCGCAGTATAACGAGAGGCTACGCTACATTCTGCAGAAATTGGATACCCTAATCCCAACACCGCAAATGCAGGTGCCATAATATGGCAGGCCATATCACCCAAAGCGCCAGTACCATAATCCCACCATCCTCTCCAGTTAAATGGCAACAAGTCAGTGAAATAATCTTTTTGTGGGGCGGTACCTAACCATAAATTAAAATCTAATTCAGCAGGAATGGCAGATGCAGTTACGGGACGAATTACGCCTTGCGGCCAAACAGGACGATCGGTGTAACAATAAATGGTATGTACATCTCCAATTAAATTCGCATTATACCAATCCTGTAAAACTCTCACTCCGTCTCCTGACGCACCTTGATTTCCCATTTGAGTTACTACATTATGTGTATGCGCTGCTTTGGTCATCATACGCGCTTCGTATATGTCATGTGCAATTGGCTTTTGAACGTATACGTGCTTTTTTAGTTGCATAGCTGCCATTGCTTGCACGCCATGCATATGATCAGGTGTAGATACTGAAACTGCATCAATATGCATATGTTCTTGCGCCAACATTTCTCTATAGTCTTTGTAATACTTTGCTTTTGGATACAGCGCACGCGTCTTTGCTGCTTGACGATCATCTACGTCACATAAAAATGCAATATCGGCTTTGCCAGAACTGTAAAAGTTGGCCAAGTCACTGCTTCCTTTTCCACCCGCACCTATTCCCGCTATTTGAAGCTTGTCACTTGGTGCAATAAACCCTTTTCCACCAAGCACATGTCTAGGTAAAATATAGAATCCACCAATTGCGAGCGATGCATTTTTTATAAAATCTCTTCTTGTATTACTTGGTTTTTTTCGGGACATGGCAAATCTTTAAAAATGAACAATGTTTTCGTTAATTAAGTAATGTTAAGTTATTAAAAAATAAGTAAAATGTATAAATATTTTGATGAATTACTAAATGAGCAGGTCTTTCATAATTTAAGCTTAAATTACAGTACAATCTTAATAGAATGAACCCTACTATTACCCCACTGCGTACTTATTTTAAATCAGGCGCAACACAGTCCTATGAGTTTAGATTGAATCAGTTAAAAAGACTTAAAAAGACGGTACTTGAGTTTGAAAAAGAAATTTATCAAGCCTTATATGCCGATCTTAAAAAAACAGATGAAGATGCTTGGGCTACGGAGGTTGGATTTTTCTTAAGTGAATTAAACTATACCATCGAGCATTTAAAGGCATGGATGCAACCCAATTCCGTTGCAACTAATTTAGTAAACCAGCCATCCACTAGCTTTATAATTCATGAACCTTTGGGTGTAGTATGTATTATTGCTCCTTGGAACTACCCATTTCAGTTATTGTTTACGCCATTGATAGGAGCAATTGCTGGAGGTAACTGCATAGTATTAAAGCCAAGTGAATTTGCGCCTGCCACAGCTGCAGTAATGAAAAAAATTAGCACTACTTTATTTCCCGAAAATTATGTTTTGTATTTGGAAGGGGAAGGTGCAGTTGTTTTACCGCCATTATTAACTGAAAACAGGTTTGATCATATTTTTTATACAGGCAGTACACTTGTTGGAAAAATAATTTATAAATATGCAGCCGAACAATTGGTGCCAGTTACCTTAGAGTTAGGTGGTAAAAGTCCCGCTGTCATTACTTCTGATGCAAATATAAGAGTAGCAGCACGCCGTATAGCTAGTCCTAAATTTTCTAATTGTGGTCAAATGTGTATTGCACCTGACTATGTTTTAGTACCTACCGAATTAAAGGATCAATTCATAAAAGAACTGATCATTGCGATACAATCATTCTACGGAGTAGACGCGGAAGCAGCTGAACATTATGGAAAAATCATAAATGACAAACAATGGTTGCGATTGACATCTTATTTGTCCGAAGGGGAAATCGTTTATGGAGGAAAAACGAATAGAGAAAAGTTGTTTATAGCGCCGACGATCATGACCGGTGTACACGCCGATGCAAAAATAATGCAGGATGAAATTTTTGGACCTATTCTTCCTATTATTACTTATCAATCCAATGAAGAAGCCTTGGAAGTCATTCAGAAAAATCCAAATCCATTGGCATTTTATGTTTTCACAGAGAACAAAGTAGATGAACAATATTGGTTAACAAATGTGCCATCTGGTGGCGCTTGTGTAAACAATGCAACGATGCATATTACGAATCATGATTTGCCATTTGGTGGCAGGGGCTTTAGTGGAACGGGTGGATACCATGGCAAGCAAAGCTTTAATACTTTTACACATACAAAATCGGTATTAAAAACACCTACTTGGATTGATCCTGGCTTTAAATATCCTCCTTACAAAGGCAAGGCTTGGTTACTTAAAAGGTTGATTGGTTAATTATTGGCATATAAAATAGACGACTGGTTTGAAAAATAAAAAACATATCATGATAAAAATTTTCATTGCTTTAGGTGTATTGGTTTCGGCAGCCTTATTGATGAAGAAAAAGGAAATGTCTTACAAACAGTCTGTTTTAAAAACACTTTACCCGGCTATTATGTGGTCAAGCCGCTCGAGTGGTAAAAAACAAATTCAGGTGAACAAGGATAAAGCGGCACCAATTGTTAGTTTGTATACTTTATCTACAAAAGATATTGCTGGCAACGACTTTCGCTTCTCTAGCTTAAAAGGTAAAAAAATTCTAATTGTAAATACTGCGAGCGATTGTGGGTTTACTGGACAATACGAGGCCTTGGAAAAACTAGCTCAACAATTTGCAGACAAATTAGTCATTGTTGGTTTTCCTT
>CALPKD020000146.1 GCA_943324055.2 Chitinophaga pinensis | reverse complement strand
TATTATGGATGACTCTGGCTATTATTTTAGACCAAGGGAATGATCATATCTTGTCAACCAAAGTAGCGCAAATCTTGCCATTAAAGGGTTCTTACGTGCTTTTGATTAGTATCACAAGTATAGTAGGTGCTTTGTTAGGCGGGCTCGCAGCTTTAACAGGTTCTTTTGTTAGAGCTTCTAAATAAGTGGTCAGGTTTGTATCGTTTGATAATTTATCACATAAAATCAAATGATGATTTTTATCATCTATTGTATGGGGATGTTTTTTTAATTTATTTGTATCTTTGTAATCAATTTGCTCAACCTGTAATTGAGCTTAAATTTATTATATGTCCCTACTGCACAATCGTGTCTCCAATAAGGAGCTCAAAGAGAAGTTATATCAGGAAACCTTTCCAAGGACCACCATCAGTTTTTACCAGTATTTCACCATTCAAGATCCCATTGCTTTTAGGGATGAGTTTTACAAGCAATTAAATGCCTTACAAGTTTTTGGCAGGATCTATATTGCAACGGAGGGAATTAATGCACAAATGAGTGTGCCGTCTCATAATTTAGAAGCATTTCAAACCTATCTATACTCAATTCCTGCGTTAAACAATTTGCGTTTAAATATCGCCGTAAATGATAATGGCAAAAGCTTTTGGGTACTCCGTATAAAAGTGCGTGAAAAAATTGTTGCAGATGGAATTGACGATCCAACATTCAGTATGGAAAACAGAGGGAAGTACGTGAATGCCGAACAAATGAATCAGTTGCTAGAGTCGCCTGATACAATTGTCATTGACATGCGTAATCACTATGAGTTTGAAGTAGGTCATTTTGTTAAAGCAATCGAAATCCCGTCAGATACTTTTAGAGAACAACTACCTATGGCTGCCGATATGATGAAGGAAAATAAGGATAAAAATATTATTATGTATTGCACTGGCGGAATTCGTTGTGAAAAGGCAAGTGCTTATATGTTACATCACGGCTTTAAAAATGTATTTCATTTAGAAGGTGGTATTATTAATTACGCCAATAAGATAAAGGATCAAAATTTAACAAGTCAATTCAAAGGGAAAAACTTTGTGTTTGACGATCGGCTAGGTGAGAAAATCACAGACGATGTGATTGCCAAATGTCACCAGTGTGGAGCGCCTTGCGATACACATACCAATTGTAATAATGATGCCTGCCATTTATTATTTATTCAATGTGCTGAGTGTGCTAAAAGCTTTGATGGCTGCTGCACTGTAGCATGTACCGAAGTGTATCATCTTCCATTAGAAGAACAAGAAACACTAAGAGCCGGCAATAAGAATGGGATTCAAGTATTCAATAAAAGCAAGCAACGTTTAAGGCCAAGGTTGGGGGAGTAAATCAAAAAGTCTTTTTTACTCAACCCCCAATTGCTTCAAACTCGCGCAAACCAATGCATAAGTTTCTTCATCCGTTTTTGGTTCGGGTTTGAAGGGAGCTCCAATTACTTTCTCATATAATTCGATATATCTTTTCGAAATAGTGTCAATCCATTCGTCAGTCATGGTTGGAACAGTTTGTCCTTCCTTGCCCATGAATCCGTTTTCTATTAACCACTCTCTAACAAACTCTTTACTTAATTGTTTTTGCTTTTCCTTTGTTGCTTGTCTTGCTTCAAAACCAGCTGCGTAAAAATAACGGGATGAATCAGGTGTATGAATCTCGTCCATTAAATAAATGGTATCACCAATTTTTCCAAATTCATATTTTGTATCTACTAATATCAGTCCTTGCTTAGCAGCAATTTCTTTCCCTCTTGCAAATAATGCCAAGGCATATTTTTCCAATATTTCCCAATCCGTTGCTGATGATAAACCTTGTGCAATGATTTCTTCTTTTGAAATATCCTCGTCATGGCCTTCACTCGCTTTGGTCGAAGGAGTGATAATAGGAGTTGGAAAATAATCGTTTTCGGCCATGCCCTCAGGTAAGGACACACCACATAATATTCTGCCACCCGCTTGGTAAGTTCTCCATGCATGTCCAACTAAGTTTCCTCTTACCACCATCTCTATTTTAAAAGGATCACATTTCTTGCCAATTGCCACATTTGGGGCTGGGATATCCAATAGCCAATTTGGGCAAATATCGCTTGTAGCCTTAAGCATATAAGCCGCGATCTGATTTAGCACTTGGCCCTTAAAAGGGATAGGGCGAGGCAGTATTACGTCAAATGCGGAGATACGATCACTCGCTATCATTACAAGTAATTGATTATCAATATAATACACATCTCTAACTTTTCCGTGGTATTCATTTACTTGCTGTGGGAATGGCTTTTGATTCATACTGCTAAATTAATTTTTTAAGGCTATAAACCCATAATTTTTTTAAATGCTAACATTTTGTTATTTTGTCATCCAATTCATTCTAAAAAACAATCATTTATGAAAAAATTTTTAAGACATTTTGCACTTTTTTGCCTAGGTACCCTAGTGGTATTCTCTGCTCAAGCCCAAAATGCAAGTACTGTAACAGGTACTGTTAAAAATTCTAGTTCTTCAGAAACGCTTTCAGCAGTTTCTGTAACAGTAAAAGGAAGTAACGCCGGTACTTTTACCGACGACAAAGGAACTTTCAAATTAACAGTTTCCCAAAAAGCGCCCTTTACATTAGTATTTTCTTCTGTAGGTTTTGAAAACAAAGAAGTAATAGTAGACGCAAGTACAAGTAAATTAAGTGTTAGTCTTACGCCTGCATTTGTGTTAGGTTCTGAAGTAGTGGTAGCGGCATCAAGAGTAGCTGAAAAGATACTAGAGTCTCCAGTAACTATCGAAAGAATTAGTAACAATACTATTAAAAATTCACCTGCAGCAAGTTATTATGACATCCTAGGTACTTTAAAAGGGGTGGACGTAACTACAGCAAGTTTGACTTTTAAAAGTATTAGTACAAGAGGTTTTAATGGTAGTGGTAACAATCGTTTGAATCAGTTAATTGATGGTATGGATAACCAAGCGCCAGGATTGAACTTCTCGGTAGCTAGTATCGTAGGTTTAACTGAATTAGATGTTGATAATATCGAATTATTGCCAGGAGCATCTTCTGCATTATATGGTGCAGGTGGAATGAACGGTACTGTTTTAATTAACAGCAAAAATCCTTTTAAATATCAAGGTTTGAGTTTTCAAATTAAACAAGGTGTAAACCATGTTGATAATTTTGAGCGTCCTCAAGCTGCTTTTAAAGATTATACAGTAAGATTCGCAAACAAAGTAGGCAATCGTTTTGCTTACAAAGTTTCTGCTCAATACACTGAGGCTCAAGATTGGTTAGCTCAAAATACGAGTAACTATTCAAGAACAACAGGTACAGCAAACGGCGAAACTATCAGCGGTTCAAGATCTTCTGATCCTAACTATGATGGTGTAAACGTTTATGGGGATGAAACAACTTCATCAATGGCAAACGTTTATAAAAATGTAAAAGATGGCATCTTAGCAAATTTAACTACAGCTTATGCTCCTTATGGGCCACTTGCTGGAGCTTATGCAAATGCAGCTTTTGCTCAAGTGTATGGTGCAGCTGGGGCTTCTCCAAATTTAGCTTATTATAAAGCGGCATTAGGAGCATCTCCAACAACTGCAAGTTTAGTTCCTTATGCTCCTTATTTATTTGGCGATGCTAAAGGATATTTTGCGGGTAACACAAATGTGAGTAGAACAGGATATAATGAAAGCGATATAATTGACCCAGTTGCAAAGAACTTGAAAGTAACAGGTTCACTTCATTACAAAATAAATGATAAGACAGAAGCTTCATTTAGTGCATACACTGGTTCAGGTAATACTGTATACACAGGTAGTGAGCGTTATTCATTAAGAGATTTATCTATGTCTCAATTCAAGTTAGAATTGAAATCTAAAAATTGGTATTTCAGATCTTATAAGACAATGGAAGATGCAGGTAAATCCTTTAATTCAACTGTTACAACTCGTTTATTCAATGAAGCAATAAAGTCTAGTACTGCATGGTATCCTACTTATACTGCAGCTTATGTTCAGTATAGAGATGCTGGAATGGGAACTTTGCAAGCAAATAATGCTGCAAGAGCTGTTGCAGATATTGGAAGACCAGTTGGTAATATTGGAAATTCTGAATTGTTTAAATCTATTGCTAATACTCCAATTGGTATCAAGAATGGTAATGGAGGAAAGTTCTTAGATAAGTCATCCTTAAGTGTAAATGAAGGTCAATACAATTTGACTGAATTGTTAGGTTTGAATAAACATAATATGGACTTGTTAGTTGGTGCAAGTATCAAACAATACACTTTAAACTCACAAGGAACTTTATTTGCTGATACAGCAGGTAAGATTAAGATTAATGAATTAGGTGCCTATGCGCAAATGTCTAAGAAATTCTTTGGTGATGTTTTGAAATTGTCTCTTTCTGGTCGCTATGACAAGAATGACAACTTCGCTGGACGTTTTACACCAAGAGCTTCTGCAGTAATTAAAATTGCCCCAGATCAAAATTTACGTTTATCTTATCAAAGTGCTTACCGTTTCCCAACTACTCAAAACCAATGGATCAATTTAACAATTGGTTCAGGTTCGATATTGATGGGTGGTTTACCTGCACTTAGAAATTACTATAATTTCACAAATAATAAAGTTTATACTCAAGCAAGCGTTTTAGCTAATGCACCAGTTGAACAAACATTTGCAGAATTCAAGCCTGAATCTATGAGCTCATTCGAGATTGGGTATAAGGCATTGATTGGTAAAAAATTATTAATTGACTTTTATGCCTACACTGGAAGTTTTGATAATTTC
>CALPKD020000145.1 GCA_943324055.2 Chitinophaga pinensis | reverse complement strand
GTTTAGTTGCTTGTCTTACATCTTTTTTGGTAGCCGAATGATTTGCCATGTACTAATTAATTTTCAGGAGGGCAAAGGTAAGGGAAGAAGCCTAATAATTAACATTAAAATTGAAAAAAAATTAAAATCAATGTAATATGTTGTAAATCAGTTAGTTGTGTAAAAATTTGCTTGAAGCCTAAATATGGTAGGATTCTGGCATTTTAATACCATGTTACGAATACGTTCTCGGTTTTTTATTCCATCTTTTCGCTTCTTTTTTCACGTAAAATCAATCATTTACACCGATATTTGCCCTCCTGTATTTTCACTTAAAGAAAGGAATTTAAATGAAGGATTTCTCCTATATAACCAACTCACACCCAGCCTTCATCGAAGGACTCTACCAACAATTTGTAAATGATCCATTATCCGTGGATCCAGACTTAAAAAAGTTTTTCGAAGGCTTTGATTTTGCAATACAAAGTGGAGTGTCAGCATCCACTTCAACTACGGTTTCAACTGCACCTACTTTAGCAGGGGGCAATTCTATTGATTGGGTCAACGAAATAAAAGTATACCGTTTAATATTAGGCTACCGTAACAAAGGACATCTAATTGCAAAGACCAATCCAATCAGAGAAAGAAAGGATAGAAATGCCAATTTGGATTTAAACTTTTTTGAGTTAACAAATGCAGATTTAGATAAAACATTTAACGCAGGAAACTTAATCGGATTAGGCGCAACCACCCTTAAGCATATCTTAGCGCATTTGCAAAATGCCTATGCAAAAAATATTGGCATTGAATATAAATATATTTCAGATCAAAATATTGTGGATTGGTTGACTAACGAAATGGAGAACAACTTTTCTGCTCCCATCTCGATTGCGCAAAAAAGCCGCATCTTGGAAAAACTAAATCAAGGAGTAATTTTTGAAAAGTTTTTACACACCAAATATATTGGACAAAAGCGTTTTTCATTAGAAGGGGGGGAATCTACTATTGTTGCATTAGATGCAATCATTAATACCGCAGCAGATGCGGGTGTGGAGGAACTAGTGATTGGGATGGCACATCGCGGACGTTTAAATGTGTTGGCGAATATCATGGGCAAAACCTACGAGCAAATATTTAGTGAGTTTGAAGGGACTGCGGTATTAGATCAAACAATGGGAAGTGGGGATGTGAAGTACCATATGGGATTTAGTTCTGAGGTAGAAACCGTGAATCAAAAAAAAGTGCATTTAAAATTGATGCAAAACCCGTCTCACTTAGAAGCCGTGGATCCAGTTGTATTAGGATTCGCACGTGCAAAGGCGGATGTTTTGTACGACGCTGATTTTAGTAAAGTGGTCCCAATATTAATACATGGGGATGCCTCTGTCGCAGGACAAGGAATTGTGTACGAGATATTACAAATGTGCAATTTGCATGGATACAGAACTGGAGGGACCATTCACTTTGTAATTAATAACCAAATAGGATTCACTACCGATTTTGATGATGCAAGAAGTGCAAACTATTGTACCTCGGTAGCTGCAATGGTGCAAGCACCAGTGTTGCACGTAAATGGAGATGATGCAGAGGCTGTTTATAAGGCAGTGGTAATTGCTACAAAATATAGACAAACTTATCATAGCGATATATTCATTGATATGGTTTGTTATCGTAAACATGGACATAACGAAGGGGACGATCCAAAATATACACAACCACAGTTGTATAGTTTAATTGAGAAACATAAGAACCCGAGGGAAATGTATGTTGAATTTTTGTTGCAGAATGGCGAAGCCGATGCACAAAATTTAGCAAAGGATATGGAAAAGAAATTCTGGTCTGACTTACAAGCAAGACTAGATGAAGTAAAGCAAAATCCGTTGCCGTATAAATACCAAGCACCAGAGTTGGCATGGAAGGCAATGAGAAAAGCAACTGCTGATGATTTTCATGTGTCTCCAAATACAGCAATTGATGCTGCAAAAGCAAAGCAATTATTTGATGCTTTAATGAAATGGCCTGAAACATTTACACCTTTAAAAAAGGTAGATAAATTAATTCAGGAAAAAATAAAATTATTTGAGACCGAAAATAAAATTGATTGGGCAACTGGTGAGTTAATGGCGTATGCTTCCTTGTTAGCGGAAGGGAAGACCGTTCGTATGAGCGGTCAGGATGTAAAGCGCGGCACTTTTAGCCACCGACATGCAGTGTTATTTGACGAGCATACGAATGAACAATATGTACGTTTAGATCATGTTGCCGAAAATCAACAACCCTTTAGAATTTACAATTCTTTGTTGAGTGAATATGGTGTATTGGGATTTGAATATGGATATTCGTTAGCAAATGCAGATGCTTTAGTAATATGGGAGGCTCAGTTTGGAGATTTCTCTAATGGGGCACAAACTATTATTGATCAGTTCATTGCTGCTGGGGAGCAAAAATGGCAAAGACAAAACGGGGTCGTTATGTTATTACCACATGGTTATGAGGGACAAGGTCCAGAACATAGTAGTGCGCGTATGGAAAGGTTTTTACAATTGTGTGCTGAATATAATATGGTCATTACCAATATTACAACAGCGGCAAATTTGTTTCATGCATTACGCCGCCAATTAACTTGGTCGTTCCGCAAGCCTATGATTAATTTTTCTCCAAAGGCGAATTTAAGAAGTCCTTGGACTTTTAGTGATATCAATGAATTGTCACAAGGTGGATTTAAGGAAGTAATTGACGATGCATTTGTAAAAGACGCGGCGGCAGTTAAAAAGGTATTGTTCTGTGCAGGGAAAATTTATTATGAATTAGCAGAGAAACAAAAAGTGGAACAAAGAACAGATATCGCCATTGTAAGAGTAGAGCAATTGTATCCTTTGCCAACACAACAAATTACAGCGCTGTACCAAAAGTATGGTAAAGCAATTTGGTTCTGGGTACAAGAGGAGCCTTTAAATATGGGAGCAGCTAGCTTCTTGCAAATGAATTTAAAAGCGATTAAGTATGGTGTAATTAGCCGACAAGCAAGTGCTTCAACTGCTACTGGATATAGTAAAGTTCATGCTAAAGAGCAAAATGATATAATAACAACAGCGTTTTCTATTTAAAATATAACACATGATTTCGATTAAAGTTCCAAGCGTAGGAGAATCTATTACAGAAGTAACTTTGTTAAAATGGACAAAGAAGGAAGGCGAGTGGGTGGATCGTGACGAAGTAATTGCAGAATTGGAAAGTGAAAAAGAAACTTTTGAAGTGAACGCCGAACAAGCTGGTATCCTATTTCACAAAGCAAAGGAAGGGGATAGTATTTTGATTGGTGACGTATTAGCGGATATTGACGAAGCTGCTCCAAAGCCAGCACGGGCCGAAGTGTCAGTGGCTGCTGCGCCGTTAGCTGCTCCTGTTGCTACTACAGCACCTGTTACTGCTGTTCCAAACAATCTTAAAACAAGTCCTGTGGCTGCTGCGATTATCGCGGATAAAAAAGTAGACGCTACTCAAATTAAAGCGAGTGGTTATGCAGGAAAAATAATGAAGACAGATGTTTTGGAAGCATTGGCACATCCAGGTAAGAATGCATTTCAAGGGCAAACTTTATTTTCACGTGAAGTGCGTTCTGAAAAAATGAGTAACCTGCGTAAAACAATTAGTCGTCGTTTGGTAGAATCAAAAAACACAACCGCTATGTTGACCACTTTTAATGAAGTGGATATGACAGCGATTATGCAAATAAGGAAACAATTTAAGGATAAGTTTAAGGAATCACATGGAGTGAACTTAGGGTTCATGAGCTTTTTTACAAAAGCTTGTGCAATTGCTTTAAGTGAATGGCCTACGGTGAATGCGTATATGGATGGGGATCAAATTTTGTACCACGATTATGCAGACATCAGCATTGCAGTAAGTACACCAAGGGGATTGACCGTACCTGTAATCAGAAACGTAGAAAGTTTAAGTATGGCCGAAGTAGAGAAAACGGTTGTCGTTTTAGCAGGTAAGGCAAGAGATAGCAAATTAACGGCTGATGACTTAACGGGAGGAACATTCACCATTACCAATGGAGGAGTGTTTGGAAGTTTAATGAGTACGCCTATTATTAATATTCCACAGTCTGCTATTTTAGGAATGCATAAAATTCAAGACCGTCCAATGGCTGTGAATGGCAAGGTCGAAATTTTACCTATGATGTATTTAGCTTTAAGTTATGACCACCGTATTATCGACGGACGCGAGAGTGTAGGCTTCTTGGTTCGTGTAAAAGCATTATTAGAAAACCCGGCTTTGTTATTAATGGGTAAGGATCCAGTAGCAAGCTTATTAGAATTATAAAACAAATACAAAGTCATGTTTAGGCATCACTTTTTTTTATGCATCAAGTTATCCATCAAAATATTGCCAATAAGTTATTGGAGGAATACCAAGGCCAAGAGCCGTTGGCAAATTATTTGAAAAAGTATTTTGCTGCGAATAAAAAACACGGAAGCCGGGATCGTAAAAGTATCAGTGCCTTCTGTTATGCTCATTTTAGAGAACAGGTCGAATCCTTTCCACTACAAAAATATATTTCAAAGCAAATAGACGTGCCAACGTTTATTGCTTCACATAAAATACAACCTTTATTATTCATACGCTTGCGTCCATGGCAAAAGGAAAAAGTAATCAAAAAATTACAGGAAGCACAGGTTGAATTTAAAGAAGTTGGAGAAAATGCATTGTCCTTTTCAAACACTACTTCCTTGCAAAATGTATTGGAACTAAATAAGGAAGCGGTGATACAGGATTTAAATTCACAAGCACTTTCGGCTTTTTTAAAGATGGTCCCAACGAGCATGGAAAATGTAATCAATGTTTGGGATGCATGTGCAGCAAGCGGTGGAAAGTCAATCCTGATGTAT
>CALPKD020000144.1 GCA_943324055.2 Chitinophaga pinensis | reverse complement strand
TTCATTTTTTAAGACTGGTTCGTTGGCCCAACTTGCTTTTTATAATACTAGCACAGAGTTTATTTCATTATTGCATTTACAAGCGATTGTATCCAACGGTACAAGAGGGGGTTGACTTTAAGTTTTATTTAATTTTAATTACCTCTGTTTTAATCGCTGCCGCAGGGTACGTTATCAACGATTATTTTGACGTAAATATAGACCATGTCAATAAGCCCGGCAAAGTAGTAGTAGGTGCTTTTATAAGCCGCAGGTGGGTAATATTCTGGCATTTGATATTTAGCTTGTTAGGTATTTATATCTCCACCATTGCATTTCCTTTTTTATCCTATTGGCACATACACTTATCTAATTTGGTAACCATTCTTTTATTATGGTTTTACTCCACCAATTTTAAGAAAAACTTTTTGGTAGGCAATGTGGTTATTTCGGTTTTGACTGCTTGGTCTATTGCTGTGGTATATTTTTCAAAGTTTACCATTCAGGGTTTGATGCATCCTCAAATCAATGACACTGCAAATGTTCGGTTTTTTAAATTGATGATTTTATATAGCGCTTTTGCATTTGTATTAACATTGGTAAGAGAGACCTTAAAGGACATGGAGGATATGGAAGGGGATCAGCGCTTTGGCTGTCAAACACTTCCTATTGTCTGGGGTTTGAAACCAACAAAAGTGTATATCACGGTTTGGCTAGTTGTATTAGTTGCAATTTTATCCTTCATACAATTATATGTATTGCCTTTTGGTTGGTGGTATAGTATTTTATATTGTTTATTATTGGTCATTGCTCCTTTGATTACCGTGTTGATTAAATTAAAAAAATCATACACTTCAAGTGATTTCCGGCAACTGAGTGGATACATAAAAATCACTATGCTTGCCGGTATTTTATCGATGCTATTTTTCTATTTCTTATTTTAATTGCACATGTCCCATTTCATACTTGCATCCCAATCACCTCGTCGAAAAACATTATTAGAATGGGCGGAATTGCCTTTTGATATTATTGTTTCAGATTCGGACGAAAATTATCCAGCTGATTTAGCTTTGGACAAAGTGCCCGTATTTATTGCTCAAAATAAAGCCCTTGCCGTGCAGGATAAAATCATTGCAATGCAACCCGAACATATTGGCAAGTGTATTATTGCTGCAGACACGGTGGTGGTATTAGACACTAGTATCATTGGCAAACCTAATTCAAGGGAGGAAGCGATCGAGTCCCTCACTGCTTTGTCTGGCCGTTCACATAAGGTAATTACAGGAGTCGTGTTAATATATAATGGAACAGTACATTCGTTTAGCGAAACAACCGAAGTAATATTTCATGAACTCACTTTAGCACAGATTGAATTTTACGTAGACAATTACAAGCCCTTTGACAAAGCAGGCGCTTATGCAATTCAAGAATGGATTGGCGTAGTAGGGATTAAAAGTATTCAAGGCGACTTTTATAATGTGATGGGTTTGCCTGTGAGTAAATTGCTACAAAAAATAAAGCAACTAGGGATTGCCTAATTGCTTTAACTATTTCAGTTTATAATAAACTATTTTCTAGTCGCTCCTCTTTTTCACTCGTGATTTTACTATAACCAATTGTAAGTGATATCTAATTCTAAATCAGGATGCAAGCTTTTTACGACTGGGCAGCTATTTCCAACTCGTTCCAAAATCTCTTTTGTCTTATCATCCAAGCCTAAAGCGGGTATGGTTACCTGTGCGATAATTTTTCCGATACGTCTTGGTTCTGACAACATCACTTTTGTCACTTCCACTTTGGAGCCGTCTAATACGATCTCCATGCTTTCTGCCTTGATGCCCATTGTAGTAATCATACAAGCACCTAAGCCAGTTGCTATTAAATCGGTGGGTGAAAATCGTTCCCCTTTTCCTTTATTGTCGGTTGGCGCATCGGTCTCGAATGCAGAGCCACTTTGTAAATGGACACAGGTAGTTCTTAAGTTTTGCTCATAGGTTACTGTTGCTGTCATGGTTGCTAATTTTATGATTTTGGTAAAAATACAATTAATGCCTTTATATAAGCCTTAACTCATGTATTTTTGCAGCGTTAATGTAAGAAATATGCAAGAATTACCTGTAGTATCCGCGAATCCTCCTGAACATATTAAGAAGCCTAATTGGTTAAGAGTTAAATTACCAATTGGGGAGAGTTATAAGCATGTGCGCGGCTTAGTAGATACACATAAGTTGCATACGATTTGTGAAAGTGGCAACTGTCCTAATATGGGCGAGTGTTGGGGAGAAGGGACGGCTACTTTTATGATACTAGGTAATATTTGTACCAGAAGTTGTCAGTTTTGTGCAGTGGCAACAGGAAGGCCAAAGCCAGTTGAATGGGATGAGCCACAACGTGTAGCAGAAGCCATTCATTTAATGAAAGTGAAGCATGCGGTATTAACAAGTGTTGATAGAGATGAACTGGAAGATGGCGGGTCAATTATTTGGTACAATACCATCCGTGCTATTAAAACTTTATCACCTGAAACAACGATTGAAACATTAATCCCTGATTTTAGAGGATTCAAAGATCAAATACAAAGAATCATTGATGCTGCACCTGAAGTAGTCAGTCATAATATGGAAACGGTGGAACGCAATACAAAACGTGTTCGTATCCAAGCAAAATACAGACGAAGTTTAGAAGTGTTAGAGACCCTTAAAAAAGGTGGCATGCGCACTAAGACAGGTTTAATGTTGGGCATTGGGGAAGAAAAGGACGAAGTAATTCAAACAATGAAAGATTTAGTAGCGGTGGGTACCGATGTGTTAACCCTGGGACAATATTTGCAACCCACTAAAAAACACTTGCCAGTGCAGCGTTATGTGCATCCCGATGAATTTGCAGAACTAAGAGCAATTGGGTATGAACTAGGTTTTGACTATGTGGAAAGCGGTCCATTGGTTCGTTCTTCTTACCATAGCGAAAAGCATGTGATACAAGGATGGGGTAGAGGAAAGTGGATGGAAGAACAAGCATTGAAATTAGGATAGAAAATAATGTTATAAAAAAGTAGCGAATAAAAAAAGGAGTCTCCAATCGGGACTCCTTTTTTTATGGACAATTCATTAAAGCAGAATTACTCCCACATAAGTGCAGAAGCACCTAATATGGCCGCGTCAGACTCTTTTAAATGACTCACTAGTATCTTTACTTTATTTTGAAATATCTCGATCAAATTAGCTTCTAAATGCTCTCGAGTTGGTTTTAAGATTAAGTCGCCAGCTTTTGTTAATCCGCCAAACAATATAATTGCTTCGGGACTAGAGAACATTACAAAATTGGCCAAGGCCATTCCTAATATCTTTCCTGTGAAATCAAATACTTCTTTAGCGATTTCATCGCCTTTGTTGGCTGCCTCAAAAACCACCTTTGAATTTAGTTGATCTAAAGGAATGTCCCTTAGTAAACTTGGGCGGTCGGAATTTTTAAGCAGTTCAATTGCAGTCATGGTAACCCCTGTTGCCGAAGCGTAACTTTCTAAGCAACCTTTTTGATCTGTATTTGGATGTTGTCTTCCTTCAGGTATAATGATGGTGTGTCCTAATTCTCCTGCAAAACCATCATGTCCGTATACCAATTGACCATTTGCTACAATGCCACTTCCTACACCTGTTCCTAAAGTGATCATGATAAAATCTTTCATTCCTTTTGCCGCTCCATACATCATTTCCCCAACTGCTGCTGCATTTGCATCGTTGGTTAAACGTACAGGTAACTTAAATTTATCTTGTAACAATTTTGCAATCGGTACAATCCCTCTCCAAGGTAGGTTTGGTGCATATTCGATTGTGCCTGTATAGATATTACCATTTGGTGCACCAACGCCAATCCCTTTAATGCGTCCAAATCCTCCAACCTTTTCGATGAGTTCGCTTAATTTTTCATAGAGCTCATCAATAAAAGTGTTTATTTGCTCATGTTTTTTCGTAGACATTTCACTAGAAAATAAAACATTCCCAACGTTATCTACAATACCAAATTTTGTACCTGTACCTCCAATATCTACACCCACTACAAAAGAATCCATTTTAGTAATATTTAAAATTGATTGAATTAATGACCTGCGCTTGTTTCTGCATCCTCGTAATTGATACCTTGTTTTTTCAAAATACCTTTTACTGCAATTGCAAAGAATAATAAATAACCAAAAGAAATAGCTGCTACCCAAAATGAATTATGAATTCCAAATCCAGGTTGATCCAAATGAGCGGATTGTAAATAATCTGCTACTTTTCCTTGAATTGGAGGGATAATACCACCCCCTAGAATCATCATAATTAAAAAAGCGGATCCTTGAGTAGTATATTTTCCTAAACCTGCAATTGATAATGTAAATATGGATGGCCACATAATAGAACAAGCCAATCCACCTGTCAAAATGGAATAAGTAGCCACTTTTCCTGAGGTAAAAATACCAATGACCATTGCCACTAAACCTAAAAGGCTAAACACCATTAATGTTTTTGCAGGCTTATTTTGACTGATATAAAAAGCGGCAATTTGAATAAATACACAAAGGATATACCAATACAATGGACTCATGTCATATTGTGCAATACTATTTAAACCAATTACAATACCAAAGGCAACCAATGGAACGATAAATGTTAAATATTGGTTTGTTTTCTTTTTAAATTCAAAAGCACTAATCGCGCCGGTCCATCTTCCAATCATCATACTACCCCAATACATGGAAACATAAGGGGCAATGCTAGACGATGGGATACTACCAAAGTCGGCTTGTTTTAATAATTCACCAAGGTTTGAGCCAATCGCTACTTCAACGCCTACATATACGAATATCGCCAACATACCCAAAACGAGTTGTGGGTATTTCATCGCACCCCAACCAGCTTCATTTTTTTGTGCTGTATAATTTG
>CALPKD020000143.1 GCA_943324055.2 Chitinophaga pinensis | reverse complement strand
ATCTACTTTTTTTGCTAGTTTATTAACCGCTGTATATGAATTAAACGAAAACTTGATTTCGTCTTTTTTAGTTCCTTTTTTGGTTTTAATCAAAATAACTCCATTAGATCCTCGAGAACCATAAATAGCGGTTGCAGAGGCATCTTTTAAGATGTTGAATGATTCAATATCGTTCGGATTGATCATTGCCAATGGATTTGCAACTCCAGAAATTCCAGAATTACTCAAAGGCACATTGTCAATTACAATTAAAGGATCGTTGCTTGCATTTAATGAAGCTCCCCCTCTAATCCTAATTGTGCTTCCAGCACCCGGCGCACCCCCATTAGAAATAATTTGAACACCTGCCACTTTACCTGCAATCAATTGCTCTGGAGAAGTGCTTTGTCCTTTAACAAAATCTTTTGAAGTGATACTGACTACAGAACCTGTTAGATCTTTTTTTCTAACGGTACCATAACCAATAACGACTACATCACCAAGTTGTTCTGTAGTTGAAGACAATGCAATGTTTAATTGGCTTTGTCCTGTAATAGAAACTTCCTTTGTGGCATAGTTTAAATAACTTACTACTACTGTATTTTCAGTTGCGGAAACTTTTAAAGTAAATGTACCATCAGGGCTAGTACTTGTACCTTTTTTTGTTCCTTTAACTACTACAGAAGCTGCCACCAAAGGAGATCCATCTTTGGCGTCGGTCACCTTACCAGTAACCGTACGATCTTGTGCAAATGTTGGCAAGCTTAAAGCAGCAAGCAACAAAGCAACAAGTGTTTTTTTCATGTTCATAGGTTTACAATTTCAAGTTTAATAATTGTTAGTTTGTAATTAAAATTTTCTGTACTTTTTGTTTTTGATTTAATAATATAGATAAAAAATAAATACCAGGGTTTTGCATGCGTTCGTTCTTCTTCAACGCAATTTTTTGAAATCCTTTAAATTGATAGCCGCTAAATATACTCCCACAATCCGATCCGTTTAAATCATAAATATGTAAGCTTAAGTTACCACTTTCTGGTAAATTATAGGTCAATACAGTGGACGTGGTAATTGGATTCGGATAAACACTCACCGGCATTTCTAAAATAGGAAGACTTAGATTTAAAATGCCTGTAATCATTTGAGTAGAAATATTTTTATTTGCATAGACATAATACTCACCCGGCAGCAATGTTATATTAGCTAACCCATTTGAGACAGTAATATATTTACTCGTAAATGTGCTATACCAAATACCATCGCTTGGGAAACTTACCGATACGGACTGTTGTGTTACATCAAAATTTCCTACAATTACAAGCTTTATAGAATCCCCATTCAATTGAATTGATTTAACCAAGCCCACAGTGTTTAAGCTATACTTATTAGATATAAAATCATTCAAATATTTTGGATTATTTCTTAATTGTAAAAATTGAGCGTATGCATTATACAAACCCTTTCGACTAGCATTATTACTATAATCCCATTTGATTGGTTTCTGAGAAAGTCTGCAATTATTATTTGTTGTCAAGTCGGTACAAGTATTGATTGAATAATCATAACCAAGCTCCCCAAATTGCCACATTAATTTTGGACCAGGCGTTAATGCCCAAAAAGCAGCGGCCATTTCGTTTCGCTTTAACCCAGTATTTAAGTCCTTGGTAGAATAACTTCCGTTTAAATTACCGTAATTTAAATTCTTATACATGAGCCTTTCTTCGTCATGACTTTCCATATAAGTTACGAGGTGTTGTTGATTCCAAGTTCTGCCGTTTGCAAAAGCGCCATTCAAGGAAGCATCCGTAGAATAACCCATCGTTGCCTGATTGAAATTATAATTTGCATTTCCCCATAATAGCATTCCGTAGTCGGCCAATTCCTTTTCCTCCGTATTGTCGGCAAAATGCTCAAGTATACAGTAGCTATTAGTAGAAACCTTTTGCATGGTATCGTATATATTTTTCCAAATCGCAATTCTTGACGCATCATATAAGCCCCAAGCAGCTACATCCGTTGGATTATTTTTTTGGGTAAACCCTTTTGACATATCCCATCTAAAACCATCTATGTGGTATTGAGTAAGCCAGTGCTTTACCACGCGTGAAACTAATTGCTTTGTAGCGGCTGATTCATGATTCAAATCATTTCCGACATTAAATGGATGCTTTGCAGCTTGGTTTAACCAAGGGTTATCCGCGGCTGGATAATTATTTTTTCCATCCCAATACATAAGCGCTAATGGAGAAGATCCAAAGGTATGGTTCATCACCATATCAATGACTACAGCGATCCCTTGCGCATGCGCAGAATCAACAAATTCCCTAAAAGCCATTTCTGTACCATAATATTTATCTAATGCGAAGTAAAAATTGCCATTATAGCCCCAACTATCATTGCCTTCGAATTCAGAAACTGGCATGAGTTCAATGGTATTGATACCTAACTTTTTTAAGTAGGGGATGGTATCTCTTAATGAATTGTAATTATGTTTTTGTAAAAAATCACGTAGCAATACCTCATAAATAATCAAGTTCTTTTTATTAGGCCTATTAAAATTAGTAACCTTCCACGCATACTTTGGTTTTGCAGTCTGCAACACACTCACAATACCGGTTGTCTTACCAAGGGGGTATGCTTTTAAATTTGGATAGGTTTCAGAAGGGATAGCAGCATCGTTGTCTGGATCAAGCACTTTTTCGGCATTATAATCAGCAACGGTTATCGTACCGTCAATCAAATATTGGTATGCATATTCAACCCCTGGAGTCAACCCTTTTAATCGGATCCAAAATCTTGCACTATCAGGAGTCATCTTCATTAGGTAGGGTAAACTTGCTGTCCATGCATTAAAATCTCCTATTACATTTACCATTAATTTTTTGGGCGCATATAAAACTAAGTAGGCAGAGGTATCTCCAACTTCATAGTTTATTCCATCTGTAATTCCCGCAGGCAAATTTTCAACAACAATGTTTCCAGCAACTAAAAAATTGATAGAATCTTTTATCGTTTCGCTATTTAGAACTGCTTTCGCAAGTACTTTCTGCGTTCCTTCTTTATTAATGATTTTAAAGGCAGATAAACTTGTTGCATTATTTACAGCTGAAACCAGTGTGTCATTATAATAAAGGGACAATACTGCACTTGTATTCGCTTTTGCGTTCATGAATAAAGTATCCCCCACTTTTTTATTGATCGGTTCTATGAGAGGCGCATAAAGAGGCTGTGCAAGTGGAGTATCAATTCGTACACTCAGCGCATTGCTGTATACATTAACAAACATATCAGTTGCATCAGTGTTTCTCAAGGCTTTTGAACCTGTTGCATCTTTGAAAAGAATCGCAACTTTTAAAATTTTTTCATTTGCATCTGTGATGCCGAAAAATGATCTTAAATTATCATTAATTGTGTAGGAGAATTTATCATTGCCAAGGTTTACGCATTTGAATTTAACTACTGGGCTGTTCCAAACACTTGTTACATAACGCCACCAATTGGTTGTACTTCCTGGGACACTTAAATTGGTGATGACTCCAATATGCACATACACATCCCCAGTAAACCCTTTTAATCCTTTATTGCCTTTATTGGCATCTGCTGTAATAATAGTAGCGCTACTAGACTCTGTAATAAAGTTAGGCGTAGTAGTAAGCAATTGAGCATTCGCATTCACTGCAAATATCATTGATAGTATAACAATTAGTCCTTTCATTCGCAAGCAATCGATAATAAAATAACCATTAGTGTGTATATTTTACACATATGTAAATTAACAAATTTTTATGTTTTAAATTCTATTTTAGTTACATTAATTAAATAATTATATATATATAATTATTAGACAATAATATAGATACGATATAAAGCTATTTTAAGTTAAATAAATAGCAGAATTTTGATTAAAATCGATTCAATTTATCACAAATCGTCAATTTAGCGAATGTTAGTTAGTTTATCTTAAGGGAGCGAAACTAAGATCAAACCTCATGGGTAGTATTTTAACTTAATGGTTGAATCATTTTAAGGTTAAATTCTACATTAAACTTATTGTAAATTTTCACTAGCCCCCCTAATATG
Source organism: Chitinophaga pinensis (assembly GCA_943324055.2). Taxonomy (GTDB): domain Bacteria; phylum Bacteroidota; class Bacteroidia; order Chitinophagales; family Chitinophagaceae; genus Sediminibacterium; species Sediminibacterium pinensis_F. The sequence continues at coordinate 850 of CALPKD020000143.1, read as the reverse complement.
CTTGGGGGTGTTATTTCAAAATCGGAAAATGTAAAATTTCGCTGACCATTTAAAATGACTACTTGCCCATTTTTTTGAATCTTGTATGGTATCTCGAATTTTTTAGCCACTCCGCCTAATTCAATTTCAACAATACCTTTAAGATTATCCTTATGATTGCTAAAATCTGGCAGCCTTTCTAAAGATAAAAATTTAACTATAAGGTAAGGATGTTCGTTTGACTTTAAAGTAGATTTAAAGTTTCTTGTTATAATAAAGTTATGGCAAGAAATACTATTGATCTCGATTTTCAAAGCGCCCTTTAATAGAATTTTACCTGAATTGTTATTGTTGGCAATAAAACTTATCGTGTCCGTTGTTGCGTATCCTAGGGCATCGCATTGAAAGTCGTGTAAGTTAGAACTACCCAGAATCCTTAATGAACTTGATTTTTCAACAGACCATTTAACAACAGAAAATCCATCAATTGGTCTTGAGATCGGAACCCAAGATGAAAAAATAGTAGCGATTACAAACAACAAATTAATGAAGGAAAAGCTAAACATAGAAAATATAATTGATATAAAAATAATGATAAAAAAATAAAAAAAGACGAATACAAAAAGGGCCCCCGCAAGCGAGAGCCCTAAAATCAATTGGTTAATTTAGAACCCGATTGCAGCTTCAATCACTATACCATCAAATTTACCACCTGCACGGTAATCAGTTAACAAGAAATCTTTATACTCTTGTTTAACATACTCTGCTTTCATTAACACGTTTTTAGTGATAAAGTATCCAGCAGCAATCGCAGTACGATTAATAGTGATATCTTTTGTATATGCAGCTGTAGGTTTGTTAGTTACTGTAT
>CALPKD020000142.1 GCA_943324055.2 Chitinophaga pinensis | reverse complement strand
CTCAAATGTGTATAAACTATCTATGGAACAAAGGACTTGAAAACAACTGACGTCAAAAGCCCTTTTATCAAAGTCGCTGTAGTCGGCAATAACAGGGCAACTTCGCCCGCTTTAACCGTTAAATCATTCACTAAAATAGCCCCTTCGGTAACCAATAACATCTCTAAAGACGTTGGATGAATTGTGTAAGTTTCCCCCTCCGAAATAGCAATTTTCGTTAAACCAAAATCGGGGACTGGGCAGGCAAATGTGCATTCATTTGTATTCAACTCCTCGCCCTTTAATAGCTCAGGATAAGTAGGCACAAATCTGATATGGTTAAGTAATTCATCAATGTCCACATGCTTAGGCGTTAAACCACCCCTTAATACATTATCGCTATTCGCCATCAGTTCAATGTTCTGCCCTTCTAAATAAGCGTGCAATAAACCTGCACCTTGAAACACCCCTTCGTATTTTGGAACATGCACAATATTTAAAATATAGATCGAAAAAATCCCTTTATCAATGGATTGCTCAGGCATGTTTCCACTATAATATTTATTAGCCCACCAATGCGGATGGGTTTTATCTACCGACCCACTTTTCACCGACGCAATCGCATCCAGCATTAATGGTTTTAAAATATGATCCGCATCTTCAGTAGATAGGTTCATGAAAAAACTATATAAACCTTGATAATCTACCCCTCTAAAATGATCCATCAATGGATTAAAATAAAAATAATCTTGTAGGCGAGCTTCTAATAATTCAGGCGCTAAAAAACCATGTAATAACCAAAAGTCGCTTAGTGCCACCATTACCTCTGGTTTATGATTTCGGTCTTTATAATTTCTATTAAATGCATCTATTGCAATGCCTTTGGTTTGTTCTATATCAAAGCCAATCTCTGCATTTTTTTTACTTGGGTGTACTTGGATACTTAACATTTTCTCGACATCCAAAACCTTAAATAAATAAGGTAACATTCCAAACGCGTCGTTCGTTTTTTTACCCAACCATTGCAAAGGATGCTGCTGAATAAGGGTATCTAATGGCAATTCCCCTTGTTCTGTTTCGATTAAAGAGGGCGCTGAAGGATGTGCGCCCATCCAATATTCAGCGAATGGCTTTTGATCGACATTTTGCACTTGCGTTAAATTAGGAAGGAAGGTTTTGCCGCCCCAGTCATAGTGCCTATGTTTTCCCTGTAATTTATACGCTGTTTTCATCTTTACTTATTGCCGATGTTTAAGTTTAAAATTAAACCGAATGAACAACAAAGATACTGGGTTTTTTGGCGAAAATAAGGCCGTTGAATTCTTAGTCGCTCACCAATATGAGATTTTGTTTAGAAACTGGCGTTACAAACATTTAGAGATTGACATTATAGCCCAAAAGGAAGGCCTACTTCACATTGTAGAAGTCAAGACAAGAAGCAGTGTTGCGTTTGGATATCCCGAAAAAAGCATTCACTATATTAAGATGCAATATTTGAAAAATGCTGCAGCGATGTTCCAGTATCAATATCCTCTATGGAAATACCTCCAATTTGACGTGATAGCGATTGTTCTATCGGATCATACTAATTGGGAATTATCCTTTTTCGAAGACGTGTACTTTTAATTTTTTTTGCGGCTAAATAAGATTAAATTGTTAGTACAAATTTATCTTATGAGTCAGATTCATTCAAAAAAAGCATTGATTACAGGTGGTGCAAATGGCATCGGCAAGCTAATGGGCTTATCCCTGTTAGAAAAAGGCTTAGACACCCTTGTGATTTGGGATATGAATGAAAAGCTTTTAGAAGAAACCACAAAGGACTTTACAAACCTAGGTTTTAAAGTAGTGCCTTATGTAGTAAATGTAATGAACACGGAACAAGTTATTCATACTGCAGCAAGCGTAAAAGAAGCAGTAGGTACAATAGATATTTTAATTAACAATGCGGGCATTATTGTTGGGAAACATTTTATTGAACACACCCATCAAGATATTGACAACACCATGGCTATTAATGCGAACGCACTAATGCATATTACAAAAGAATTTTTACCAGATATGATATCTCAAAATAATGGGCATATAGTAAATATTGCCTCTGCTGCTGGCATGGTGAGTAATCCTAAAATGAGTGTGTATGTAGCAAGTAAATTTGCAGTTGTGGGATGGAGCGATTCGCTAAGGCTTGAAATGGAAGATGCCAATACGAATGTCAAAATAACCACCGTCACTCCTTTTTATATTAGTACTGGTATGTTTGACGGAGTTCAAAGCAGCATCATCCCTATTGTAAAACCAGAAGTAGCCACCCAAAAAATTATATATGGCATTGAAAACGACTGCCTCTTTGTTAGAATGCCTGGCATTGTATACTGGGTGCCATTCATCAAGGGATTACTCCCAACGAGGTTGTTTGATTTATTAGTAGGAAAATGGCTTGGCATGCATTCATCCATGAAACAATTCAAAGGCCGTAATTAGCCCAGTAATACTTTCATCTTTTCAACCATCTTATAGGTAGCTGGACAATATTCAATATTCTGTTTGTGCACATGAATATATTCAGTCATTTTCTTTTTTGTTAGATGTGGAAAACCTGCACAATCTGCGGGACGCACTTCGTAAATGCTACACATATTAGTTTTTAAATTTAAAAACTGGCAAGGTTTTAACTTGTTTAACCAATCATTATCTTTCTTATCATATGTTAACCACTTTTCAGTAAATGCAGCTGGAGTCATTTCAAGGTGTGCAGAGATTCTTTTAATATCCGTTTTAGTAAAAGTAGGGCTCATCGATTTGCAGCAATTAGCACAAGACAAACAATCCACTTCGGCCCAAACTTCCGAACTCAATTTTACTGTTAATTGATCCAGGCCCCTAGGTGATTTCTTTTCGATTTTTGTTAAGAAAGATCTCAATTGTTTTGCGTTGTGTCTGACTTTCTGCTTAAATGACCTTAAATTTACTTGCATATATTATTATAATCTGGTGCGAAATAAAATCATTCTCCTATAACCATCAAATCTATTATACAATCACATGAACTGGTCTGTTTATAAAAAAGGCTTCAAAGCCTTCCTTCAACTCGAGAAATCCTTGAGTGGCCATTCTGTGGAAGCCTATTTAAGTGACATCGATAAACTCACAAATTACTTGCAAAGCAATGAGGGGGAACTTGGTCCTGCTGATATTACTTTACAACACTTACAAGCTTTTATTCAATGTATTGGTGAAATGGAGATGGCGGCAACCTCGCAAGCAAGAATCATATCAGGCATTAAAGCGTTTTTTAAATATTGTATGTTAGAGCAGATATGTAGTATTAATCCTACTACCTTGCTTCCTACACCCAAAACAAGGCGCAAATTACCAGATGTACTTAGCTTTGAGGAAATCGAACAGTTGATAGGTGAGTTAGACTTAAGTAAGCCCGAAGGAGGCCGAAATAAAGCGATGCTAGAGACAATGTATAGTTCCGGATTGCGTGTAACTGAACTGATTCAATTAAAAATTTCCTGTTTATACTTAGATGTCGGATTCATTAGGGTGATCGGAAAAGGAGATAAAGAAAGACTAGTACCTATAGGATCAGATGCTATCAAGTTTATAAAACTTTACAAGGATACCATTAGAGTGCATCAAGTCCCAGCAAAGGATTGTGACGATATCCTGTTTCTAAACAACCGAGGTAAAGGACTTAGCCGTGTAATGATATTCTATATAATCAAAGACTTGATTCGAAAAACAGGGATAAAAAAATCAATTTCACCCCACAGTTTCAGGCACTCATTTGCTACCCACTTAGTGGAAGGCGGTGCTGACTTAAGGGCAGTGCAAGAAATGCTTGGCCATGAAAGTATCACGACCACCGAAATATACACCCATATTAATAGGGAGTATTTAAGAGATACTTTAGATCGATTCCACCCTGCATTTCAAAAAAAATAACATTTACCTAAACTAAATTCAAGTAGTTTTGATGTATTAAAAACGAAAAATACATGAAAAAAATACTAGTAGCTTTAGTGACTATTTTAGGATTAAGCGCCAATGCACAAATTAAAATGCCAGCGCCAAGCCCTACACAAACCATTTCTCAGGATTTTGGCTTGGGCAAAATTGATATCGTATATTCTAGACCAAGTTTAAAAGGACGTGCTGCATTTGGGAATAGTTCATTATTAGCACCAAATGGTATTGTTTGGAGAACAGGTGCAAATGGAGCTACCAAAATTACTTTTTCTGACCCAGTTACCATTGGCAACACTTTGTTAGCGGCTGGATCTTATGGCCTATTTACTATCCCAGGCGAAAAAGAATGGACAATCATTTTTAATAGCAATTCAAAAGGTTGGGGCAGCTTTGATTACAAAGTAGCAGAAGATGTAGTTCGATTAAAAGTAGTTGCTGATAAAACAAGCAATAGCACCGAAACTTTTGCAATTGGTGTTGACAATATTACAGCCGAATCAGCAACTATTTCATTGAAATGGGCAAACACTTTGGTAAATATTCCTGTAAAGACAGATATCAAACCAACCGTGCGCAAGCAAATTGACGAAGCAACTAAAGGATCCAATGTAACTACTGGCGTGTACCAATCAGCAGCTAATTTTTATTATGAAATGGATAAGGATTACAACAAGGCATTGGCATTTGTAGATAAAGCAATTGCTACTAATGGTAAAGCATATTGGTTGTTTTTATTGAAAGCTAAAATTCAAAAAGATTTAGGAGATAAAAAAGGTGCAAAATTGAGCGCTGAAACTTGCAGCAAATTAGCAGAAGCCGAAAAGAATGCAGATTATATTAGATCCGCAAATGATTTGATTGCCAGTTTGTAGACTTACCGATACTATTTTAAAAGACACTCCAAATGGGGTGTCTTTTTTTTTGCTCAGAGATTAGCTCACTGCGTTCGCTGATCTCTGTCGGGGTTGCTGGAACAAAGCCT
>CALPKD020000141.1 GCA_943324055.2 Chitinophaga pinensis | reverse complement strand
TATATTAGACAGTATTAGTAATATTCAAAATAAAACAGAGAAAGATAAAATTGAATTAAAGATCATTAAAAGAGAATATAATAATATGACACTTGAAGATTTGCATAAAATTCAAGCTCCGTCATTGATTATCTCCGGTGACTACGATACTATAAAGCCTAGTCATTCATTACAAATATTTGAAAATATTAAAAAATCTTATTTATATATACAACCTTCATCAGGACACTTGATTTCATGGATTTATAAAGATGAGTTTGTAAAAAAGATAGATCATTTTTTTTCCACTCCATATAAGCAGTTTACTGAAAAAGATAAATCAGATTGGAATTAAAAATAACTTTAATTAACTATTGTGATATATCTCTGTCGAAAATCATAACATAATAGAATGATAAACTAGATATTCCTTGCGTGAGGGATATAGCATAAAAAAGAGACCCCTATTACTAGAGGTCTCAGTCGTATTTTCTCAAACCTTAAAATATAAGTTACTTAAGATTTACAACATCTTTAGTATCATAAATAGGCCAATGATAGGTGAGTTTGCCATCTTTATTAATCCCAAAAGAATTAAATATTACCATTTTCCCAGCTACCCCTTTTTTAGATTTCCAAGACATTTCAAGCCAACTATGACCATACTTATTACCATCAGGCATTGTCACTACTTCATAGATACTTTTCCCCAAATTAATATTACCATCAATTAATTCTCTTTGCTTTTTAAAGCCTTCGATAATATTTTGAATACTTACCCCAACTGTGGTATCGGTATCTGATGGCCAAACATTATGAAATGTTTTTGCTGTATCAGCATAGCATGAAGCAAGTTTAGTCCATTCCCCATTTGCAAAATAGGTGAAACTGTTTTTCATCATATCCACATCAGGTCCAGTTGTTGTTATTGTACCTGTTGTTTCAGTCGCTGCTTCAGTTTTTGTATCTTGGTTTGTACAAGCAATTAATGATACTGATACAATGAAAATTAATATTATTTTTTTCATTATTATTAGATTTTTTTATTTATGATTTATTTAAAGGTGTTTTAATCCAAGTTGTACCAATAACTAATAAAAATACAACTGTACATACTAGGATAGTTGGTAATTCAGGAGCTAGTTTAGGAAAACCATCTTTTAAATTAATAGCATATCTACTAATTGTATCTTCTGAACCTGCAGATAATTTAACGCCTGTAGCCTTAAGTTCTGCTAAATTATAGGATAACGCTTTTTGGTAGTATGATAAATAAGCACCCACTTGAATCGAAAAAAAAGTCATCATAATGCCATAAAGTGTTACTAAAGATTTAGCAATGATATTTCCATTTTTTTCATTTACAATTCTTCCAAGTCTAAATGAAATAAAAGTCATTATTACAACTGCAACTGTATAAATTGCATTTTGAATAAAACCTAATTGGCTGTTGTTTAAAATTTCAATTTCTGTCATAAGTTTGTATTTAGATATAGATTATAATTTATATCAATGATTAAATAAATGTCTTAGGAATGATTGAGATTACAAGAATTGTAAATAGAGCTGTTGCGTTAGAATTGCAATAGATTGGGTGATTTACTTAAAAAAGATAAGTAATATATTTTAATGTTTAATATATTTTACCACATTTAGTCCATATTTTATTGCAAACATGACTTGAAGCTCAAATGCCCTGGGTCATACCCCCCCCCCTTTTTAATTGGTTGAATATGTTTGATCTCGATTTTGCAAAATCACAACTTACCAAAAATCAATGACTTACGTTAAATCGTGGATTCTTTGTTCTTTCTGCGTGAAGAATTGTACTTTTTACCGAATCCTTAAACCTTGAATGCTAATATTTAACTGCTGTGGGTTTTAGTTTCCGTACATTTAATAAAATGGCCCTGTATAGACAATTTTGTGAAAGTGATCCGGCACATTTTTTAGCCCTTAATCGCTAGCGGTCATTCTAAAAAACGACTGAACATATACAACATGAATTCAGCAGGCAGAATTAGAATTCCAAAAACAGAATAATGAGAATTAAAATAAAAGTTTCTACGACCTACAAATGTTCTTTAGAGCGTGCATTTAAAACACCTCTGCTTTGCGATGTTTCAAAAGTTCATACTGGTTATGGATTGATGCCTATTATAACACATGCAACCCATGATGAAAATTGGGGACAAATTGGTTCAAGCAAAAAAGTGTATGCTGCAAAATCACTATGGCAAAAAAGTGGGTTTGTATCGATGGACCAAATAAATGAACGTGTTGAAAATGAATATTGGAAATTTCAAGTTGACAATTTTCAATCTTGGATGTTAGGTTTTTACAAATTTGTAGGTGAGTGGAAAACTACTGAAATTGAACAGGGCAATATTTTGGTTGAATATACTTATACATTGCATTCGGCCAATCCATTATACTATCCTCTAAATTGGTTATTCGCAAATACATTTTGGAAAACATATATGAAAAGAGTGTTAGAAAATGTTAGACATATGGCATATAATAATGAACCATACAAATATGAATAAAAGATAACTAACTAAAAATCAACGCTTTAATTTTTTGAAAAAATATACTTAACCCTCTCGTTCCGTTTTCAATTCACGTTCTCACTACAATGCATGTAATCCCACAACATAGTCTGCCACCGGGTTAGTTGTTTAGCAATTGTAATTGTGTGATGTTTTTACCTTAAATTTAGATATATGAGATTAAATCAAAAACTCCACTTTAGTTGTACTGGATGTATAACAAAGCTTCTTGTGATTGTATGCATTTTTTCAGTTAACATTTTATCTGCACAAACGGTTGTAGAAAAAATAGTTCAGGAAGAAAATAATCATTCGCAACTGCAAATAATGGCTCACGAATTATTTGATAAAATTGGGCCAAGATTAGTGGGCACACCTCAAATGAAAAAAGCCAACGATTGGGCGGTTGATAAATATACAGGTTGGGGTATTACTGCTCGAAACGAAAAATGGGGTGAGTGGAAAGGTTGGGAACGAGGCATCACGCATATTGATATGCTTTCGCCAAGAGTAAAAAGTTTAGAAGGAACCCAATTATCTTGGTGCCCTTCCACTAAAGGGAAAGCTATTAAAGCCGAATTAATTATCATTCCAGATGTTTTAGATTCAATCGAATTTGTGAATTGGCTACCTAATGTAAAGGGGAAATTTGTAATGATTTCAATGAATCAACCAACTGGAAGACCAGATGATAATTGGCAACAATTTGCTACCAAAGAATCGTTCGATAAATTAAAAAAAGAACGCACCGAACAAACAGATGCTTGGCGTAAACGCATCAGTAAAACCGGCTATTCAACTAAAATGCTTCCAATTATTTTAGAAAAAGCTGGTGCAGCAGGTGTTTTAACCAATAACTGGTCAAGTGGCTTTGGCGTTGATAAAATTTTTAATGCATACACTTCAAAAATTCCAACTGTTGATATCGCACTTGAAGATTATGGAAGCTTGTATCGTTTGGTTGAATCCGGGGATAATCCAATAATTAGTATTCAAACGGATTCAAAAGATTTAGGAGTAGTGCCTTCATTTAATACCATTGCCGAGATAAAAGGGACTGAGAAGCCCGATGAATATGTAATGTTATCTGCACATTTTGATTCTTGGGATGCTGGTCAAGGAGCAACTGATAATGGCACAGGAACATTGACGATGATGGAAGCTATGCGTATTTTAAAATTAGTATACCCAAATCCTAAACGTACTATATTAGTAGGACATTGGGGAAGCGAGGAACAAGGTTTAAATGGATCTAGAGCTTTTGTCGAAGATCATCCTGAAATTGTCAATAAACTGCAAGCATTATTTAATCAGGATAATGGAACTGGAAGGGTAGTGAATATTGCCGGACAAGGCTTTCAACAAGCTGGCGAATTTATCACACGATGGTTAGCAGCCGTGCCAAGTAATATCAAAGATTCTATCAAAACTAACTTTCCTGGATCACCAGGTGGTGGTGGAAGTGACTTTGCTTCCTTTGTAGCAGTTGGTGCACCAGGATTTTCGTTAAGCGCTTTAAACTGGTCTTATTTTAATTATACTTGGCATACGAATAGAGACACTTATGATAAAGTAATATTTGATGATTTACGAAGCAATGCCATTCTTACTGCTATAATGGTATACATGGCTTGCGAAGACAATGCAACTTTTCCAAGAGATAAAGTTGACTTGGGAACTGACAAAAGAACGGGACAGCCATTGCTATGGCCAGTGCAAGTAAAATCAATCCGCAAAGGACCTGTTGCCCCAAAGAATTAATTAAAATTAATTCTACTGTGTCGACAATCCGAACTGAGGCAAACTAAAAAATTGAATTGGATATCATGTGCTTGTATTAAGAAAGAAAGTATTTCATTACATCAAGTAAAAATTCACTTCACTAGTTATAAAGTAGTCTAAAGAATATGATTTTTTATAATTTCGCCTTATATTTATTTAATAAATTAACCACTATGAGAAAAATTGCTTGCTATTTAATCCCTTTTTTATTAGCAAACATGATTACAATGTCTGCTTTTACTCAAAATTTGACCATTAGTGGTACTATTACAAATAGTACATCAAAAGAGGGATTAGCAGCTGTAACTATTGCTATTAAAGGGTCATCTGTTGGTACTTTTTCAAATGACAAGGGTAACTTTAAATTAGTAATAACTCAAAAATTACCTATTACTCTTTCAATATCTTCTATTGGTTATGCCCCTCAGGAATTAACAATCAATAGTGCTTCTCAGGCCTTGAAGGTGGAATTGATTCCAAACTATTCTTTAGGCCAAGAGGTAGTTGTTTCTGCCTCCAAAATGGCTCAAAAAATATTAGAGTCTCCTGTTTCCATTGAGCGCGTCAGCTCGGCCAATTTTAAAAATTCTGCTGTTTCTTCTTATTATGATATATTAAGTAGCCTAAAGGG
>CALPKD020000140.1 GCA_943324055.2 Chitinophaga pinensis | reverse complement strand
TGGAGATATTTCGGCTGTGTATAAAAAAACGATTTTTTAAGCAAGTCCGTTGTTATATTTGGCGAAGTAGAATATAGACAATTATGAATCATCGTTTTATAGCCATTGAAGGGAATATAGGAGCCGGGAAAACAACACTTTCGCATCTATTATCGCAACATTTTAATGCTAAATTAATGCTGGAAGAATTTGCCGAGAACCCCTTCTTGACCAAATTTTACGAGAACCCAAAACAATATGCATTTCCTTTAGAATTATTTTTTTTAGCGGAGCGTTTTAAGCAACAACAGGATTTAGTAAAAACAAAAGATTTGTTTCATGAAGCCATTGTTTCAGATTATTTGTTTACAAAATGCTTGTTGTTTGCAAAAGTAAATTTACCAGAAGAAGAGTATCGACTGTATCAAAAAATGTTTGATGTATTTTATCAACAATTAACCCCACCCGATATTTTAATATACTTACATGCCCCTGTAAATAAATTGCAAAACAATATTAAAAAAAGGAATCGAAAATTTGAACAGTCAATCCCAGACGAATACCTTTTCAAGTTACAAGAAACCTATACGAGTTATATAAAGCAACATAATATAAAAACCATTTTTATTGATGCGAGCAATGCCGACTTCCTATACAATGAGGCACATTTCAAAGTAGTTACCGATGCCCTTGAGAAAGACTTAGACGAAGGACAGCATTATTTTAACCTACCTTAATAAAGTCATGGAAGCACCCAAAAAACGCATAAAAAACGACCCTTTTATTTCCTTACGCATAAGCGAATTTCGCAATTTAATGGTAGGTCGTTTTTTGTTTATTATGGGTTTACGTATGATGGGCACTTTGGTGGGCTGGTGGATTTACGAATTAACCAACGAACCATTTGCCATTGGACTTATCGGCTTAGCCGAAGTCATCCCTGCTGTCTCCCTGGCATTGTACGCTGGTCATGTGATAGATATCAGCGAAAAAAGAAAACTGCTTTTAAGAGGGGTCTCTCTTTATTGGATTTGCGCAATTGCATTATTATTCCTATCCACGTCTATCAGTAGCAGCAAGTTTAATAATTTGCAAATTGCCATTGGCATTTACTTTATCATTTTTTGCACAGGTATCATTCGATCTTTTACTGGGCCCAGCTTTGGAACCTTGGTGGGGACCATTATTCCAAAAGAATTGCTACAGAATGCCACCACCTGGAGCCAAGGCATTTGGCTAACCGCATCTATCCTAGGGCACGCTACGGTTGGATTTATTATTGCCGGCTTTGGTCATACCGGTTCCTTAATTGTTGTAATTAGTTTAGTAAGTATAGGGTATCACTTTATTTCTAAAATAAAGGCGCAACCTCCACATGAAAACGTAGTAGACCAAAAAACAATGGAAAGTGTAAAAGAAGGCTTACGCTTTGTGTTTAGAAGCAAGGAATTATTAGGCGCCCTTTCACTAGACCTATTTGCCGTTTTATTCGGAGGCGCGGTTGCCATGATACCTGTATTTGCAAAAGATATCCTTAAAGTAGGGCCGATCGGATTTGGCTGGTTAAATGCAGCTGCTGATATAGGCGCAATGTTAATTATAATTTTAGTCACGTTTATCCCTGCACGGAAAAATCAGGGGAAAAAACTACTACTTGCCGTAGGCGGCTTTGGCGTTTGTATTATCTTATTTGCTTTTTCAAAAATATTTTGGCTCTCCTTTGCTGCACTTGTAATGAGTGGCATATTAGACGGTTTTAGCATGATTGTAAGAGGCACCATTGTACAATTAAAAACACCCGATCATATGCGTGGCAGGGTAATGAGCGTAAACTCCATGTTCATAAATAGTAGCAATGAATTAGGTCAATTTGAAAGCGGAGTAGCAGCAAAAGCTTTAGGCGTAATCCCATCTGTAATCTTCGGCGGATCTATGACAATTTTAGTAGTTGTTACCACTTGGTTCAAAGCGCCTTCCCTTAGAAAAATGGAATATTAATTACAAGTGTTTACGGTACAGAGCGCTATCCTTTGGACAATAACTTATTCATTACATCATGTACCGCTGGGCAGAATTCTGCGTTTTTCATAGTAATGGGTATGCGCTTAAAAAAAACATCTTCATCAGTATAAGGAAACCTTTGACAATCTGTAGGCCTATCTTCATAAATACTGCAAGCATTATCCGATCCTAAAAAAGGACAAGGTTTTTCATTCGCTACATAATCCCCATCGTTATCCATGGTTAAGTAGGTATCAATAAAAGCGGTCTCTTTCATCCCTACTACTTTACTGATCCTTTTAATATCCGGCATTTTAAACCTTGGAGAATAGCTTTTACAGCAACGGGCGCAGTCTAGGCAGTTGATTTTTTCAAATGCGGAATCATGCAAATCGGGCAATTGCCTTAGCATCGTCTTTTTATCCACCCTTTTTAAGAAATTTTGAAACTTCTTAAGTATCTCAGGGGCCGGGGTCTCGTATAATTGTTCAACAGATTCGTCCATAATTGAGCCCAAAGATAGACCTTTTAAGAATCATCCACAAGCTTTCCCCACCTATTCGTTGCAGCTTATAACACAGCGCTTTATGTACTATCTTTGTAGCCATTTTAAAACTCTTATTCCCATGATGCAACTCAATTCAAGCGGCGCAGAATTTATCAAAAGACATATTGGCCCAAACGAGACCGACACGCAAAAAATGTTAACAGCAATTGGCGTTAAATCATTGGATGAATTAATAGACAAAACAGTACCAAGCAACATTCGTTTAAAACAACCAATGAACATACCGGAAGGTTTGTCTGAGTTTGAAATGCTTCAATCCTTAAAAACAATCGGCGCTAAAAATATTGTGGCAACAAATTTTATTGGCCAAGGATATTATGGCACTATCACACCAAGTGTAATACTTAGAAATATTTTCGAAAATCCAGGCTGGTATACTCAGTATACGCCTTACCAAGCCGAAATTGCGCAAGGCCGTTTGGAAAGTTTGCTGAATTATCAAACCATGATTACCGACTTAACAGGTATGGCAATCGCAAACGCGTCTTTATTAGACGAAGCTACTGCTGCTGCCGAAGCGATGGCCATGATTTTTAATCATGCAAACAAAGGAGACAATATAACACATCCAAAATTATTTGTCGATGCTGCTATTTTCCCGCAAACAAAAGATGTTTTAGCAACACGCGCTAACCCAATTGGGATTGAATTAGTAGAAGGAGATTATAAACAAATAACATTGGATGGCAGTTTCTTTGGCGCTATTTTACAATACCCAAATAACCACGGAAGCATTGAAGATTATAGCAATTTTATTGAAACGGTTCACCAAGCTGGCGGCTTAGTAATTTTAGTTGCTGATATTTTATCGTTGACATTATTAAAAAGTCCAGCAGAATTAAATGCAGATGTTGCAGTTGGTAATACTCAACGTTTAGGCGTGCCTATGGGATTTGGCGGGCCACATGCTGCTTACTTTGCAACAAAAGACGAATTCAAAAGAGGCATGCCAGGTCGTTTGATAGGCGTTAGTGTTGATGCACAAGGCAACCGCGCATTAAGAATGGCTTTACAAACACGGGAGCAACATATCAAGCGTGAAAAAGCAACATCAAACATTTGTACCGCGCAAGCATTATTAGCTAATATGGCAGCGATGTATGCCGTATATCATGGACCAGTTGGGCTTAAGAAAATTGCATCTAACATACATGGCTTGACACAAAGCTTAGATCAACAATTACAATCCATCGGTATTCAACAAAATAATGCCTTTTACTTTGATACACTAGCAGTTCAGGGAGTAGACATTGCTGGCTTGAAAAAATTGGCAAATGCAGCCACTATTAACTTTAGATATTTTGGGGACAAGCAAGTAGGTATCACAATAGATGAAACAACAAGTGTGGAGGACATTAACAAGATCGTTGCTTTATTTGAACAATTAACTGGGAAAAAAGCAAATGCATTGAATGCCTCTGTTAAGAACGAAAATATTCCCGCTGAATTAATTAGATCGTCTACTTATTTACAACATCCTGTTTTTAATACACACCATAGCGAAACTCAAATGATGCGCTATATTAAACAATTAGAGAACAAAGATTTATCATTAAATACAAGTATGATTAGTTTAGGTAGTTGTACTATGAAATTAAATGCTGCTACAGAAATGATTCCTGTTAGCTGGACCGAGTTTGGGGGCATGCATCCTTTTGCGCCAAGTAATCAAACATTAGGTTACCAAGAATTGGCAAAAGAATTAAGTGCTTATTTATGCCAAACTACTGGTTTTACGGCTTGTAGTTTACAACCTAACAGTGGGGCACAGGGAGAATATGCGGGCCTATTAACCATCCGTTCTTACCACGCACACAATAAAAACACAAATAGAGACATCGTTTTAATTCCCATTAGTGCACACGGAACCAATCCTGCAAGTGCTGTTATGGCTGGATTTAAAGTAGTGGTAGTTGCCTGTGACGCAGCAGGCAATATCGACGTTGCTGACTTAAAGGCAAAAGCGGAACAACATAAAGATAACCTAGGCGCCTTAATGGTGACTTACCCTTCAACGCATGGCGTTTTTGAAGAAACCATTATTGACATTTGTAACACCATTCATGAATTGGGTGGGTTAGTATATATGGATGGCGCAAATATGAATGCACAAGTTGGTTTAACTAGCCCAGGTAATATTGGTGCAGATGTTTGCCATTTAAACCTACATAAAACTTTCGCCATTCCACATGGTGGTGGAGGACCAGGCATGGGACCTATTTGTGTGAACGACAAATTAGCTCCTTTCTTACCAGGTCATAATAACAACGGAAATGGCGCGAACGCAGTGAGCGCAGCTCCGATAGGATCGGCTAGCATTTTATTAATTAGCTATGCTTATATTAAAATGCTTGGTGCAACTGGGTTAACCCTGTCCACTGCCTATGCGCTCTTGAATGCAAATTA
>CALPKD020000139.1 GCA_943324055.2 Chitinophaga pinensis | reverse complement strand
TGGAATTGGTATTACGAATATTATCCAATGGATTTTTGTCTAGAATGATTAGATCCGCTAACTTACCCACTTCTAAACTTCCTAAATCTTTATCTAAGCCTAAACCTTCTGCACCCAATATGGTTGCTGTTTTAAGTGCATCTATATTACGCATGCCACCACTTTGCATAGACCAAAGTTCCCAATGATAGCCCAAGCCTTGCAATTGGCCATGGCTTCCAATACCCGCTAAGCCCCCAGCTTCCACTAAATTTTTCATGCTCTTCGCATGCTTTTGGAATACATGTTCTTCTGGTAAAAACCATGCGGCACGTCGTCGAGATTTTGAAGCCAATTCCTCATAAGGAGTAAAGTATTGCATTTTAGGATCCTGATATGGATTTTCAGTTTCGTAATAATAATTTTCAGCCCATGGTCCGCCATAGGAAACTAATAAAGTAGGAGTAACAATCATTTTTGAAGCTGCAATCACTTTTGTAACATCATTGTAAAGTGGATAAATTGGAATCGCATGTTCGTGTCCAGGATAACCGTCTAATAAATTGGTCATGTTTAATTTAAAATCTAAACCACCTTCTGTGGTTGGCATTAATTGCTGATTTTTAGCTGCTTGAATTACCCATTGTCTTTGTTTGCGATTACCTACTAAATACATTTTGATATATTTAGTATTGTAGTATTTACTATACTGCGATAAAACCGATTCTGCTTGAGCTGAATCTTTTAAGTTATAAGACCAATAGCCAACGCCAGGTCCAGTTGAATATACTCTTGGCCCTACCATCATTCCGGCTTCCACCATATCACTATAGGTTAACACGTCTGTAGTTGCGGTTTGTGGGTCACGTGTGGTAGTTACACCATAAGCCAAGTTTGCCGCATATACCCATGCTTGGTTTTTGTGAATCCCCCAACTAGGCCACATATGTGCATGTGTGTCTACAAATCCAGGGATGATCGTTTTCCCTGACACGTTAATTTTTTCAGTGCCATTTGCGATTTTTAAACTTCCTGATTTTCCAATGGCCTTGATACGGTTGTTTACAATATAAATATCTCCTTTACTGATTACCTCGTCTCCCTTCATGGTAATGATTCTTGCATTTTGCAATAAAACATTTCCATTAGGAATATCCTTATCATAAAATACGTTTACCCAAGTTTCAGTGGGCTTAAATTTTGGTGTTTCTTTTTTATCTGTTTTTTTAGCAAGGCTGTCCTTTTTAGTAGTGTCCTTTTTGATTGCATCTTCTAATTTTGTAGCAATTGCTAAACTATCGTCAAATGCGTAAGAGGCATCTATATCATAGGTAAAATGTGCTGCACCCAAACTCCAATGAATTATTTTTCCATTTGCTTCCCAGCTTGGAAACTCGCCACCCACTTCAGTGAGTAACTTACTCGGGAACGCTGCATTCTTCGCATCTGCAACCGAAATTTCAACCGACTTTCCTGTTTGTGGAATGGTTACAAAGTAAATATTGTTGTTTACCTGTGCAATAGCCGATTTCCCAAGTGGTGAAATCAAAATAGTATTTGCATTGGATGGCGGATTATTTTCCTTTGCTTCCTCATCAAACTGGTCCAGCACCATTGGTAAAATACAAGGATCGCCAGCTGGCTTGCCATTGTGTTGTGGGATACTTCCAAAAGTGGTAATGCCTGAAATTTTTACCAATTCTTTTTCATCTGTTCCGTCCCATGCAATAGAAAGTAATTTTCCATTGCTATTCAAATAAATTCTTTGCTCATTGTTTACAAAATGAGGATTGTTTCGACCATTTGCTTTATCAATTACTTTAATTACACCGGTTGATAAATCCATCCAACAAAGTTCGTCCTCCTCATCCTTATAAGTAGGTTCAAATGCTTCTTCAAATTTTTGAGATGCAGTCCTATTAAAAACCAGTCTTGTTCCAGATGGATCCACTGCAATGCTTTGGTACAAGGCATTTTGGGTGGTCAGCGAGGTTTCGATACCTGTAACTAAATCCAATTTTTTAATAGCACCACCCGCTTCACTCCATGTTGCGAAAAAAATACTATTCCCGTTTGGATGCCAAACAGGTTGCGCTTCGGTGAAATTATTTTTTGTAATTCTTTTTGGTTTTCCATTTGGGAAATCCATTAAGTACAATCTATTTAAAACAGTGAAAATTAATTTTTTTCCATTAGGCGCTGCAACCGCATCTCTTATTTGAGTTGCCTTAATTGCACTGGTATCTTTAATCGCATATTTGAATAACACTTCAGGTCCCATTTCTATATTGGTGTTTACAGTATAAGCAATGTCTTGTTGTGCTGCTGTTTCGATATCTATTTTGTGTATTGTGCCGCCGTAAGCCGCTAATAAATATTTACTATCTGGCGTAAAAGTCATTGCAGGTAATACCCCTAGTACCGAAATGGATTCTTGATCATCTCTTTGTACCGGATAAGCCAACCAGGTTTCTGCTCCAGTTGCTAAATCTCTTTTTACCAATCCTGTTTTGTCTTCAAATCTTGTTCCGTACACCATCCACTTTCCGTCTTTAGATAAAACAGGAGTGAACGCTGATCCATATCTTGATGCAATCGTTCTTGTATTTCCCTTTTCTCTATCATATACGCCAATACTATATTGCGGTAGCATTGCATTATAATTCCATGCGCCTGTTCGTTGAGAATAATAAATAAATCTTCCATCCGCACTAACTGCAGGATCAATGGTTTTTAAGTTTGCGGGCGTCGAAATTAAACTTGTTCCAGCACCTCCATCTTTATGCATCAAATACAATTTTGTATTTCTTCGTCCCTTGGTGTACACAATGTAATTGCCGTCGGGTGTGTATACTGCTCCTGGATAATTTTGGTTGTTCTCGTCGCTTAATGAAATGGTATCTTTTTTGGCAATATCTATGTACCAAAGATTCTCGGATCCACTGCGATCTGAAATAAATAAAATACGTTTACCGTCTGGGCTAAAACTCGGATGGTTGTCATAAGCAATCCCCTTTGTTACCTGCGTTGCAGTTCCCCCTTCGATGGGTAGGCTATAAATATCCCCCATTAGGTCAAAAAGGATGGTTTTGCCGTCAGGGCTAATTGCGAGTGAAGTCCAAGTACCTTCCTTTGTGCTTAAAGGGATAGACCTAGTGGCCTTAAGGGGCAAGCCCTTGTAACTAGTAAATGAAATGCTATCTTTTTTCGCAACATTTTTTTGTTGGGCCTGCGTTTGGGTTAAACTCAGCAATAAAATAACCATCAAAGTAATAAATCGCATATTTTATATTTTTTGAAAGTTAGTAAAATTGGGAGAAATTGCTTTCTAATCGGAATGACCATATTACCGTTTATCCAATACGGGCGTTTTTCATGTAATAATTATCTTAAAATCTGGCCAGAAAGGCACTCATTACGAATTCAATCGTAATTTTAATTATGAATAAAGCAACATTTTTCAAGCTTTTTTTACTAACTAGCTTATTATTAAGTAGTTACGTAATATTTGCTCAAAATATTTCGATTGACGGGAAGGTAATTGACAGTACGATTAAGAAGCCTTTGAATTCGGCTACTATATCCTTAGCAAGTGCCAAGGATTCCTCCCTTTTGAGCTTTACAAGATCCGAAGACGACGGTTATTTTCAGATTAACAATGTAAAACCAGGCAAGTATTTATTGTCTATTTCTTATGTTGGATATGCACATTTGTGGTTGTCCATCACGGTTGGCGCAAATCCTAAAGTTTCGTTGGGTAATATCTACTTAATGGACGCCACCCAAATGTCGACTGTAACGGTAACAGCACGTAGGCCGCCTGTGGTGATTAACAAGGATACGATTGAATTTAATTCGGAAAATTTTAAAACAGTTCCCAATGCCGTAGTAGAGGATTTATTAAAAAAGATGCCAGGTATTGAGGTTGATAAGGCGGGAGCAATTACTATTAATGGTAAGGCGGTTACGAAGGTATATGTAAATGGGAAGGAGATGTTTACGGGAGATCCAAAAATGGCAACCAAGAATTTATCTGCAGATGCCATTGATAAAATTCAAGTTTACGACCGTAAATCAGACCAAGCCATGTTTACGGGTATTGATGATGGCAATGAAGAAACTGCGATTAATTTAAAGATGAAAAAAGATCGCAACAATTCCACTTTTGGCAAGGTAAGTGCAGGTGGAGGAACGCCAAGCAGGTATGATGCATCGGGTAATGTAAACCGATTTAACAACGACGAGCAAATATCATTAGTTGGGGGTGCAAATAATACCAATCGCCAAAACTTTTCGATGGGCGATGTTTCAAGTTTTTCTGGCGCAGGCGGTGGTGGCCGTGGAGGTGGCGGAATGGTCGTGTCTTTTGGTGGAGGCGGTGGCGGCGGATCGGACAATAGCCAAGGGGTGGCAACTACCCTTTCGGGCGGAGCGAATTACTCAAATGTGTTCAATGAAAAGCGTACCGACTTTAATGCGAATTTAGCTGCAAGTGATGTGGAGCGGAATAATATCAGTAAATCCTTTACACAGAATTTAACGACCGGTAATTTATTTAACAGACTTTCCAATTCAAATACGACTTCAAATAATCAACAACAAAAATTAGGAACTACGATTGACCATAAAGTGTCTGAAACTTTTTCATTTAAGTTCACACCTAGTATCACTAATCAGCATAATACTTCAGCAGGAACATCAAATACTGAAACCACATTGCCAGATGGTACTAAAACCAATTCAACTACCACCGCTTCGTCAAGTGTAACAGATGCGGTAAATGCCTCAAGCAATTTATTATTACGTAAAAAGTTTGCAAAAAAAGGGCGTACCATTTCATCTACCATTACCAATAGCTTTAACCAATCTACTTCTAACAGCAATCAATTTACTGACCAGTTGTATTATACAGGAGGAGCAATTACTAAGGATTCTGTATTAGATCAAAAAAGTAATCGTAAGGGAAATACGAAAGCTTA
>CALPKD020000138.1 GCA_943324055.2 Chitinophaga pinensis | reverse complement strand
TAAATCCCAATGACATCGAATCTATCGATGTTTTAAAAGATGCTTCGGCAACGGCTATCTATGGATCTAGAGGCGCAAATGGGGTAGTTTTAATCACTACCAAAAAGGGTAAAATAGGTAAGGACAAAGTGGAATTGAATATCAATTTAGGTTTATCTGAAGTGGCAAAAAAGATACAAGTTTTAAATCCATCTCAATATGCGAATTACCAAAATATTGCATACACCAATTCTAACAAATTTGATGGAACGAACTATAATTTATTGTATACTGATTTAACAAAATATGAGAATGACAATAATAATTGGCAAGATCAAATTTTCAGAACTGGATTCTTACAACAATATAGCTTAAACGTTTCAGGGGCAAGTGAAGCAGGAAGCCACAACTTCACGTTGAGTCATGTAAATCAAAACGGTATTATTCAAAATTCTAATTATAAAAAGATTGGATTAGGGGTAAATTTAAGTCGCAATATAGGTAGCTTCTTAAAAATTGGCACAAGTAATGCAGTTTCAAATTCAGTAACGAATGGTGTTAAAACGGGTACCGATAAGTCCGATGCGGCAAGTGCAGGAGTTATCAGATCTGCGCTTACTTTTCCTAGTACTATGAGAGTGATCGAAGACTACGACGGGCTAGGAGATGATTTTATTACCAATCCTTTTATATATGTTAATAGTGTTTTAAACAAAGTAACAGGTATAAATATATTCTCTTCTAATTATGCAGAAGCTCGATTGACCAAGGATTTAAAGTTTAAACAGAATGTAGGTTTAAACTACGGATCTACGCAACGTGACCAATATTATCCTAGAACAGTATATGAAGGATTTGCTTCTAAGGGTTGGGGCTTGAAGTCAGAAAATAGCTGGTCAAGTATTGTTTCAGAGAGTATTCTTACATTCAATAAAAAAATTGATAATCATAGTTTTACTGCTACTGCTGCATCAACTTATGAGCAAAACATGGGAACTTCTCTTAGGGCAGAAGCAAAAACCTTTCCTAACGACTTACTGCAAAACGAAAATTTGCAGTCTGCTGAACAAGTTTTACCTATTATTACTAATAAATATCAATCTAACTTAATTTCCTATTTAGGTAGATTGAATTACAATTTTAGCGATAAATATTCATTGTCATTATCACACCGCAAGGATGGTTCAAGTAAGTTTGGTCGGGATAACAAATGGTCAGACTTCTCTTCTGCTGGTATCGCGTGGAAAATGCACAAGGAATCTTTTATGCAATATTTCCCAGTAATCAATGAATTCACATGGCGCGCGAGTTTTGGACAAACAGGTAATCAAGGTATTGGTTCTTATGCTTCTTTATCTAAGTTGGCAGTATATAATTATCCGTTTAGTGGTGCTATTCAAACAGGCTTAGCAGATGATGTTTACTCAGGTCCGGCAAATCCAGATTTAAAATGGGAAACAACAACGGCATATAATGGAGGAATTGATATCGGATTCTTTAAAGGTGTGTTGAATGCGCATGTTGATGTGTACTTAAAGCAAACCAATGATTTGTTACAATACATTACAACTCCTGCTTCTACTGGTTTTCAAAGACAATTGCGTAACTCAGGATCTGTTGAGAATAAAGGGCTAGAAGTAGCGTTAGATGCTACCATTGTGAACAAGAAAAATTTCCAATGGAAATCTAATTTCAATATTTCATTTAATAAAAACACAATTCTAAGCTTAGGTGGTGACTTAAAGGAGCAATATGCAAGTAATATTTCAACTAGAGACGCTCCATTTATTCAAATTGCCGGTCAGCCAATTGGGGCATTGTATGGATATGTGGAAGATGGGTATTATGACAACGAAGCAGAAGTGCGTAACTCGTTAATGTATTATAATCAACCTGACAATATTATTAAGCGAATGGTTGGGGAGGTAAAATATAAAAATTTAGATAACGATCCTTCCTCTATTTCGGTTACCGACAGAACTTTTATCGGAAATGTGAACCCTGATTATACTTTTGGATTTACCAATAGCTTTAAATACAAAAACTTTGATTTAAACATTTTTGTAAACGGTGTTCAAGGTAATGATATCGTAAACATGAATGCTGTTTGGAATGGTAATTTAGGGACTTCTAAGAATATTACATTGGCAATGTTTAATGGTGCTTGGGTTCAGGGAGCTGATAACAGCAATGCCACTGGCCCTAAAATTGAAAGACAATTTTGGAGAAGTTTATTATTCTCTAGAAGATTTATTGAAGACGGAAGTTTTGTTAGAATAAAAAATATAAATCTGGGGTATACTTTGCCGAGTAAGTGGATTAACGGAGTGAGTAATTTAAGAATTGCTGTTGGTGCAAGCAACTTGTTTACATTCACTAACTATTCAGGTTACGATCCTGAAATCAATAGCTATGGAGATAATCCAGCGCTTTTTGGAGTTGATTTGGGTGGTTATCCAAATTCAAAAACCTACAACGTAAGTATTAAATGTAATTTTTAATTCGAAAGGATAAAACAACAATTATGAATTTATATAAAAAAAATATGTCTAAATTACTATTCGGCTTAGTAGTAATATGCACTTCCCTTTCATGCCAGAAAAGCCTAGAAGAAAAACCTTTATCGTTTTTATCTCCTGAAAACTTTTATAAAAACGAAGCTGATGCTAAATCGGCTATTAATGGGGTATATAGTGCATTATATACCTATGATTTATACTTGCAACCCATGTGGAACTTGACCGTTTTGGATGATGATCATGTTTCTGGCGCTGATTGGTATTTAGGTACTGCTGGCGCTGGTAACCCGCAGGGTTATTGGGGTGTAGATGGTCCATGGGTTGGTTGTTACAATATGATTTCAAGATCAAATACCGTACTTGAAAATGTTGAAAAAATTACTACTAATATTGATGTGGATGTAAAAAATAGAATTTTGGGGGAAGCTTATTTTTTAAGAGGATGGGCTTATTTCCAATTAGTTCAATTATACGGTGGAGTACCTATTCGCTTGCAATCTCTTTCTCTTGATGCGAATTCAAGTGTACCTAGATCAACCGTTAAACAAGTATATGATGTTGTTATTGCTGACTTTAAAAAGGCGGAGGAAAATTTGTTGCCAGTAGGGAACGCAAAAGCTGGAGAAGTGGGTAGAGTTACAAGAGGTGTAGCTAAAGGATTTTTAGCAAAAACCTATGCGACTATGGCATCAGGTGCAGCAAAGGGATCTATCACAGTTCGTGGTGGCACAGATAATGGCAACTATACATATACAAAGGATGTGGTTACAGGTTTAGCATCCATTGATCCTAAAGTATATTATACGTTAGCGAGAGACAAAGCTTTAGAGGTTATTGTAAGTGGAGAGTATACTTTATTTACAAGTGTCACTGATTTATGGAGTAAAACTGGAAGAAACACAAAAGAACATATGTGGGAACTACAAGCATTAGGTGGCTCAACTTTTGTAAATGAAATTCATAATTATTTTTCTGCTTATTCTACTTTTGGAAGAGGTGCAGTTTGGTTCACCAATAACCATTATAAGGATTATGACACAACAGACTTAAGAGCATTAGATGGTGTTGTACATAACTATGAAATGAATAATGCTGCTAAAACAAAAGTATTCTATCCTTCATGGCAACCATATCGTTATAAGACGCTTAATACTTTAACCTACGCGAACACACCTGCAAATGACGACAGAGCGTATACCATTAAATATGCAAGTGTATCGGATCCGTCGGTGTCAAAAAGTGATGCACATTTTCCAATGATCCGATTTGCTGAAATGTATTTAATTGTAGCCGAAGCTGACAACGAAATCAATGATGGCCCCACTGCGCAAGCATACACAAATTTAAATATAATCCGAACTAGAGCACAAGCTTCCGCTGCTCCAATAAATTTAACACAAACTGAATTTAGAAGTTTTGTGTTAGCTGAAAGAGCAAGAGAGTTTGTATTTGAAGGAGTAAGAAGATCAGATTTATTACGTTGGGGTGTATACTTACAAGTAATGAACAAAATAAGTGTTAGTCAAAATAATATCACTAAAGTAAGAAGTACAAAAAACCTACTATTGCCAATTCCTTTAAGTGAATTGAATTCAAATAAATCTATCACTGCAAATAACCCAGGCTGGTAATAAATCAATTAAAAAATTAATCATTTTTCTATGAAAAATTTACAACAATCACTTCATAAAAATGCATTGCTATTTTGTTTAGTAGTTTTTGCTGCTACATTATTTAGTGCTTGTAGCAAAAAGGAAGCTGGGTCTGTTACCGATACTTCAACTAGTAATGCGCCAGTTATTCAAAATGTTACAAATTTGACCAATCGTACGACTGCACTTGGCTTCTCTATATATGGGGATTGGATTATCATAAGAGGTGTAAATTTAGCTACGACGTACAAAGTTGAGTTTAGTAATATTGCAGCATCCGATTCTTTGATGTATGCAACGGATTCAACTATCACTGTTAAGATTCCTGCATCTTTACCTAATGCATCCGATAACCCTATTAAAGTGACCACTACAAAAGGTGCTGTCACGTACAACTATCAAATATTACAACCGCCGCCAGTGATCACAAGCTTCACTCCAATTGTTGCTGCTCCTGGTACTGATATTACAATTACGGGAGAATTTTTATTAGGTGCAACGAATGTGAAATTCAATACAACGGATGCAAAGATTGTTTCGAATACTAGAACCCAATTGGTTGTAACTGTACCAGTTGGAGTGTCATCTGGCTATATTTTTATTACTACTCCAAGTGGTTCTGTTAAATCATCAGTATCCTTTGGGTTGGCATATGTATTATATGATGATGCTTTAGCTACTGGCTGGGCTGACTTATCTTATAGTTCTGTTGCCGTATATAATAACACAACCAATGTATTAAGAGGTACTAATTCAATTAAAAATAATTATTCAGTTGGTTTTGGTGGCTTTAGATTTAAGACTACTACTG
>CALPKD020000137.1 GCA_943324055.2 Chitinophaga pinensis | reverse complement strand
CTTGACTCTCTGACAAATTCATAATCTCTCCAATTTCTTGGTAGCTATATCCTTCGTAATCCTTTAATAGGACTAAACTTTTTTGTGTTGGGTTTAGTTCGTTAATTGCGCGCAGTAAAACTTGTTTTAATTCGTGGTTACTTTGATAGGTTGCATCTCCGCTCGCTTCTTCATAACTATTGATAATAGACATCTTTTTACCTGTACGGATATGATCAATCATTTGGTGGTAAGCCACTGTAAAAAGATAGGACTTTGCTTTTAATGGATCAACCGCCTCTCGGTTTACCCATAATTTTTCAAAAGAGGTTTGGACAATATCACGTGCATCTTCACTATGCTGGATATTTTTTACAATAAAGCGGTACACTCCATCGGCATTTAGGTCCACACAATTATTGTAATCTTTTTCCGTCATACTGATCTTTTAGGCTGTTATATCACATTTAACGCCTACTTGCCTATAATGTTACACGAAGTGCTTAATAATTTACAATTTGCTCTTCAATGCCTTCAGGTAATGTTCGGAACTGATATTGCTGATTGCGTAATTGAGGTTCAAAACCGGCTTCCTTGATGGCTTCTTGTATTGTTTTATAAGTAAAACGGTGAGGTGCCCCGGCTGCACTTACCACGTTTTCTTCTAGCATAATACTACCAAAGTCATTTGCTCCCGCCTCTAAACATACTTGTGCGGTTGCTTTACCAACAGTTAACCAGCTGGCTTGAATGTTTTTAATATTCGGTAACATGATACGGCTAATGGCAATCATTCTAATATACTCTTCGGTGGTTGTTAAATTATGAACCCCTCTGATTTTTGTCAATAAGGTATCAACGTCTTGGAAGGTCCAAGGGATAAAGGCTAAAAAGCCATTGGATCCTGCTGGTCTTTTGTCTTGTGTCTCACGCACTCTTACTAAGTGAATAAATCTTTCTTCTAAAGTCTCCACATGACCAAACATCATGGTGGCGCTACTTGTAATATTCAATTGGTGGGCAGCAGCCATTACATCTAACCATTCGTCTGCTCCACATTTTCCATTGGAAACCAATTTACGCACACGGTCCACTAATATTTCTGCACCCGCTCCTGGTAAAGAATCCATTCCGGCTGCCTTTAATGCTAATAACACTTCAGTATGTGTCATGCCTTCTAATTTCGCAATATGCGCGATTTCTGGGGGCCCTAATGTGTGCAATTTAATAGTTGGGAATTCACTTTTAATTTGACTGAATATATCAACGTAAAACTTTAACCCTAATTCAGGATGATGTCCGCCTTGTAATAATAATTGATCTCCGCCCCATGCAATTGTTTCCTTGATCTTCACACGATAGGTATCCATATCCGTGATATAAGCTTCAGGATGACCGGGTACTCTATAAAAATTACAAAATTTACAATTCGCTATACAAACATTGGTTGTATTTAAATTTCTATCTATCTGCCATGTCACTTTACCATGTGGCACTTGTTTCTTTCTTAATTCATTAGCGATAAAGCTCAACTCATTCAAAGGGGCTTTCTCAAACAAAAACATTCCCTCTTCTACTGTCAAATATCCAAAATCAAGTGCTTTTTTATATAATTCGTCTAATTGCATCGCAGTATATTTTAGAGTGCAAAGTTAAGCCTTAAAGTATTTGATTTATTTATTACAAAGGAACTATTGCACTAATTAACTAATTTCGTCTATTCTATGATACAATTTGAACGATTTCAGTTAGACAACGGCTTAAAAGTAGTGGTTCACCAGGACACTAGCACCCCTATGGTGGTAGTCAATGTCCTTTATAATGTTGGGGCCAAAGATGAAAATCCAAAT
This sequence comes from Chitinophaga pinensis, assembly GCA_943324055.2. Lineage (GTDB taxonomy): Bacteria > Bacteroidota > Bacteroidia > Chitinophagales > Chitinophagaceae > Sediminibacterium > Sediminibacterium pinensis_F. The sequence goes on along the minus strand of CALPKD020000137.1, from coordinate 3,142 downwards.
AAAACAGGGTTTGCGCATTTGTTTGAACATTTAATGTTTGGAGGAAGTGTGAATATTCCTGTTTTTGACGAGCCTTTGCAAAGGGCTGGTGGTGAAAACAACGCCTATACGACCAATGATTTAACCAATTATTATTGTTCTTTACCCGCCGAAAATATTGAAACTGCATTTTGGCTAGAAAGTGATCGTATGTTGTCATTGGCCTTTAGTCCTAAAAGTTTAGAAGTACAGCGTAAAGTAGTTTGTGAGGAATTTAAGGAACACTATATTAATAAACCTTATGGAGATGCATGGCATAAAATGCGGGAGTTGGCCTACACAAAACATCCATACCGTTGGATGACTATAGGTGCATCATTAGCGCATGTGGAGCAAGCAACGATGGAAGATGTGAAAGAATTTTTCTTTCAATTTTATAGACCCAATAATGCAATACTTGTTGTCACTGGAAATGTAACCACCGATCAAGTTAAAGTTTTGGCAGAAAAGTGGTTTGGCCCAATTCCAGCCGGAAAGCCTTATGTACGTAATTTACCAGTCGAACCGAAGCAAGAAAAAAGTAGAACCTTAGATGTGCGGGCCGACGTGCCAATGGATATGCTAATGATGACATGGCATATGGGTGGTAGGTTTGAGCCAGGTTATCATGCAACCGATTTAATCACGGACGTATTAGGGGGTGGTGCTAGCGCTAGATTATATGAGCAACTGATAAAAGTAAAGCAACTATTTTCCTCTATTGATTGTTTTCATTTTGGCACGGTGGATCCAGGCTTATTAGTAATCACTGGGAAGTTGGTTAAAGGCGTAACGATGTCTGTTGCAGAGAAAGCAGTTTTAGCGGAAGTGGAACAGCTAAAAAATACATTACTGCCATCGAAGGAAGTACAAAAAGTAATTAATAAAACAGAGAGTTTAATTTGTTTCGAAGACATGAGTATCATGAATCGCGCACATAGCTTAGCTTTTTATGAATTGTTAGGCGATGCAGCAATGATGAATGAAGAACTAGCTAAATACCAAGCAGTAACTCCTGAAATGATTCAGGAAACTGCAAATATTATTTTTGACGAGAATAATAGAAACACTTTATACTATTACAGTAAATCATAATTAACATGGAATTAGATAGGAGTAAGGCGCCCTTTATAAAAGACGCAGTTGATTTTGATATTCAATTAAAACCGTATCAAAAATACACATTGGATAATGGGGTGGAAGTGTATGCATACGAGGGTGGTGCAGAGGAGGTATTGTCCTTAGAGATGGTGTTTTTTGCAGGCAATAATTTTGAAGACAAAAACTGGGTTGCTGCAGCGACTAGTTTTTTATTGAAGAATGGAACAAATACAAAATCGGCCTTTGAAATTAACGAGGCATTTGAATTTTACGGAGCCTATTTAAACAGGACATGTTATAATGAGACTGCTACAATTACTTTACATTGTTTGACAAAGCATTTTAAGGAAGTGATTCCTATGATGAGTGAGCTAGTGAGTGATGCTAATTTTCCTGCAAAAGAATTAGAGATTTATCAGCAAAATCAAATTCAGCGATTACATTTAAATTTAAAAAAGGGGGACTTTATTGCCAACCGACTTATTGATGAATATTTGTTTGGTATTGATCATCCTTATGGAAAATATTCTACCGAGCAAGCTTTCAATAATTTAACGCGTGACGATGTAGTTAATTTTTATAATACGTATTATAAGGAAGGGAAGTGTATTTTATTTATGGCAGGCAAGTTTCCTGCTGATATACAATCTTTGCTAAATAAGTATATAGGCAGTTTGCCATTGAATAAGAAGGAGATCACTCCGGTAGAACATCCTATTATTTCGGCTGCTGAAAAAAAATATAGCATCATCAATGATCCTGCATCGGTTCAAGGATCGATTCGTTTGGCTAGACATTTTCCAAACAGGCATCACCCCGACTTCCCTGCTACACAAGTGTTGAATAATATTTTTGGTGGATTTTTTGGATCTAGATTAATGAGTAATATTAGAGAGGATAAGGGTTACACGTATGGCATACATAGTTACTTGCAAAATCATGTACAAGAATGTGCTTGGTTGGTAAGCACGGATGCGGGAAAAGATGTTTGTAGAGCTACGATAGATGAAGTGTACAAGGAGATGAAAGTGTTAAGAGAAACATTGGTTGATGAAGATGAGTTAAAGTTGGTCAAGAACTATATGTTAGGCGCTTTATTAGGTGATTTAGATGGCCCTTTTCAAATAATAGGAAGATGGAAAACTTATATCTTAAATGATTTAAATGAAGATTATTTCTATAACACCATTAAAGTAGTTCGTGAGATTCAACCAGCACAATTAATGGAATTAGCAAATAAGTATTTAAAGGAAGAAGATTTTTATGAATTAGTAGTTTACTAGTTATATTCGTAGGGTCGATTCAGCTTTAATGTCTTTTAATAAAATCGGTTATGGGAAAATTTTTTACCAAAACAATTGCTACTGCATTAGCAGTTTTATTAGTCGCTTATTTAATTAAAGGGGTAACGGTTGACAATTCCGTAACAGCTTTATTGGTTGCATTGGTACTGGGGCTATTGAATACATTTGTCAAGCCCTTATTGATCGTACTTACTATTCCAATTACCTTTTTTACTTTTGGTTTGTTTCTCATTTTTATTAATGTATTTATAATTTACCTGGTTTCGGAAATTGTTCCAGGTTTTCAAGTCGCAGGTTTTTTGACTGCTATTATATTTAGCTTTTTGGTGAGCTTTTTTACTTTTTTAATTGAGTCCATTATAGGCCGTCCAACAGCGGAATAGCCTAAGCATAGTTTATTTTTAAGCATTGTTTCGCCTCATTTATTAGCCCCTTATCCGATTTTTAGTACGTTCAAATAATTTTATATAACTTAAAACATTGATTTATAATAGTTTAGTAGGTTTTAATTTTAATACTATAAAAAACTTAGTACTATGTGATACATAGTACTAAGTTTACCCTTAGCTTTGTGTTCTAAACAGAACATTATGGATATTCAAAACACACAAAGTCAAATGCGCAAGGGCGTATTGGAGTTTTGCATATTGTCCATCATTCAACAAGGGGAAGTTTATCCTAGTGATATTGTTGATAAAATGAAAGCGGCCAATTTGCAT
>CALPKD020000136.1 GCA_943324055.2 Chitinophaga pinensis | reverse complement strand
ATAAGTATAAACTAGAGAATTTGCAGAATTAACAAAAAAAATGTTTGAAGACTAATACCGGTTAAATTAATAGTCTTCAAACAATGAAAAGATACACTTTACAACTCATGTTTATTTTACAGGGATAGTTTGTTGTGTATGTATTTGAGTTCGTTCAACCCGAGGTAGTGTAATGTGTAAAATTCCATCTTCATACCGAGCATCAATATTGTCTTTCTTTACTTCCTCTGGAAGGGACAAACTGCGACTAAAGGATGAATAATTATACTCGTGTCTTGTAAAGCTTTTTCCCGACTCGTCTGTTTCTTCTTCCTTCTCACAACTTACTGTTAGCAAGTTTTTGTCATTAATGGTGATTTTAAAATCATTCTTTTTTAATCCCGGTGCTGCCAGTGAAACCAAGTATCGGTCTTTCTCTTCAGTGATGTTAACCGAAGGGGTATTCATGGTTTTGAACCAGATGCCATTATCAAACCACTCGTCCCATGGCTTGAAAAAGTCGTTAAAAAGGGTTGGAATGTTTTTATGGTCTTTTTTTAATTCTTTCGTTTCCATAATTTTATATTTTATGTTGTTATTAATTAAGCAAACTTACTTTTAGAAATGCGTTAGTTAAAGAACGCTAGTCAATAATTTGCTTGATTGTCATCAATCGAATTTTTACAAAGATTTTATATTTAACGGTTGTTCAAAATCAACTTTTTCAACGATAGCGGTCATTGTATTCATTCCAATTCCTTTTTAATTTCATTTTGTTAAAATATAACTAAAATGAAAAATAATATTTCCTCATTTGTATATGCTTATATAGTTTTAATAGCGTTGCTTATTATGAGTTACACTCCCTTGTTTCAGCAAAGTTCTCGAGATAAAAAAATAATTTCGGACAGTAAAAATGCACAAATTGAATTTATTAAAGCAGACCATCTTTTGAAGAACCTATTTAATAATGCCTATGGCTATGTCATATTCCCGAATGTGGGTAAAGGTGGATTTGGAGTTGGTGGAGCAACCGGTAATGGGGCGGTGTATCAAAAAGGTGCTCTCATTGGAATGGCTAGAATGTCACAATTAACTATTGGCTTTCAAGCAGGTGGGAATGCATACAGGGAAGTTATTTTTTTTGAAAACAAAAATGCATTAGATAACTTCAAAAATAACAATATCGAATTTTCGGCACAGGTAGCTGCCATATTGGTTGCCGAAGGTGCTTCTGCGAATGTTAAGTACAATGATGGTGTGATGATATTTACCCAAACAAAAGGAGGGTTAATGTATGAGGCGTCGGTTGGCGGTCAAAAATTTACTTTCCGAAGCCTCTGATTTTTAATAACCAACTATTCATTAATGTTATTTATATGTACCAGGGCTTAACATCTGCCGAAGCTAAAGCGAATCTAAAATTAGTTGGCTATAATGAAATTCCCTCCATCGCGCATAAAAATATTTTAAAAATTGCGATTGAAGTTTTTCGGGAACCGATGTTCTTGTTGTTGGTTAGTTGTAGTGTATTATATGTTGTGATAGGAAACTATCACGAAGGAGTAACCCTATTAAGTACCGTTTTGCTCATCATTGCCATTACTTTTTATCAATATCGAAAAACCGAAAGATCTTTAGAAGCCTTAAGCAACTTGGCTTCCCCCCGAGCTTTAGTGCTTAGAGACGACAAGCCCATAAGGATTCCCGGAAGAGAGGTCGTTCCCGATGATTTACTTTTATTAAATGAAGGGGATAGGATATCGGCAGATGCGCGAATTATTGAATCAACCAATTTGATGGTAGATGAATCTTTGCTTACCGGCGAGTCCGTTGCCATAAAAAAAAACAGAAAAGCCAACACTGTCGATGACGAGTGTGTTTTGTATAGTGGTACTTTGGTGGTGAGGGGCAAGGGCGTTGCAAAAGTTTTTGCCACAGGGGTTCATACTAATTTTGGCAAAATTGGTGTTTCGCTCAAATTAATTAATACTGAACCAACTCCTTTGCAAAAGGAAATGAAGTTACTAATTCGCAACCTTTTTTTTATTGGAATTTTTTTAAGTGTGGGAGTGGTGGCGGCCTTTTATTTTTCAAGGCATCATTTTATTAATGCGCTATTGAATGGCTTGTCTACCTCCATGGCAATTTTGCCCGAAGAATTCCCTGTGATACTAACCGTTTTTTTAGCCATTGGCGGATGGAGATTATCCAAGATCAACGTGTTAACACGAAATGCTTCTGCTATCGAAACCCTTGGATCTACGACCGTATTATGCACTGATAAGACAGGAACGATTACGCAAAATAAAATGCAGATAGCTGCTATTTACGATGGAGTATCAATAGTCGACAGGTCATTATTCAATGATAAAAAAAATAATATTATTGAAATAATTATAGCCGCTTTTTTGTCATCAGACAAACCTACTGCCGACCCAATGGAAAAGGCTATTGCCGATTTAATGAACGAATTCCAAATCCATATTGGGGTCTCTCTTAGGTTCATAAAAACCTATCCACTAGACGATTCGTTTCCCTGCATGACTAATGTATTTAAATATTCAAATGAGTCAACTAATTATGTTTACACTAAAGGAGCGCCTGAATTGGTTTTTGATTTGTGTAAGTTGCCATCAGATAAAAGAGAAGCCTATTTAGGCGTATTGAACGTATTGGCAGGAAAAGGCTATCGTGTCATTGCAGTAGGGGAAGCTAGACATATGAATGGAGTACTGCCAAATACTCAGACAAACTTTGATTATAAATTTAAAGGGCTACTTGCATTAGAGGATCCAATTAGGCCCGAAATGCCTGCAGCTATAAAGGAATGTATGGATGCTGGAATTAAAGTAATAATGATGACAGGAGATTTTCCCATTACGGCAAGAGCTATAGGAAATCAGATTGGTCTTCCCCCTAATTTAAATATTATCACAGGTGCGGATGTAAATAGCATGAGCGATACTGCACTTCAATACCGTTTACAACAAGCTACTATTTTTGCCAGAGTAATACCCTCGCAAAAACTACGGATTGTTCAATGTTTAAAAGCACAGCAACAAATTGTTGCAATGACTGGGGATGGCGTGAATGATGCGCCTGCACTAAAAGCAGCACATATTGGGATTGCAATGGGCAATAGGGGTACAGATGTTGCCAGGGAAGCATCTTCGCTTGTACTTATGGATGATAATTTTGCATCCATTGTTTCGGCTATTAGAATGGGTAGAAAAATTTATGATAATCTACAAAAAACAATGTCTTATATCATTGCAATACATATTCCTATTATTGGACTTACACTTTTACCCGCTATTTTTTCAAATATTCCATTATTATTGATGCCATTACATATCGTTTTTTTAGAATTAATTATTGATCCAATATGCTCCATTGCTTTTGAATCTCAGCCCGAAGAAAAAGGTATTATGACGAGACCGCCAAGAGATCCGTCCCAACAATTTTTTGGAAAGCAGCAATTGCTTGCAAGTGTTTATAAAGGGTTATTGTTATTTAGTATGATTGTGGTTGTTTACTTTATTTCAATTAGGGAGAAGCATACAATTGAAGAAATTAGAACGATTACATTTAGCGCACTTATATTGGGGAACATAGTTTTGATTTTATCGAGCCTCTCAAACAATACTAGCGCACTATCTGTTTTTAAGGAAAAGAATAATAATGCATTGTTAATCTTACTTATTTCCATTTCGGTATTGATCGCAATTGTCACTATACCGGCAGCACAAGCTACTTTTAATTTTAAAAATCCAGGGCCAAGCCATTTTGTTGTTGTCTTTATCGCCATTAGTTGTCTTTTATTTATACTAGAAGCTGCTAAATTTAAGATGTTTAATAGGTTTAGGTAGGGATAAGAAACGACCATTGACAACAGTCAATTTTTTTTAAACCACAATCAATTGGTATGAACACGGAGGTCATAGGATTGAGTTAAATGGGGATGTACTTTTACTACAGATTAATCGCAAAGTAATCGGGTGGAAGGATGGTCAGATATAGCTTGTTTTAAAAGACAGTAAACTGCTTAACCATGAGGTAAGGTAATGCTTGCCACAACAACTGATGCTTGTTCGATTAAAGAAAATATATGCAGAATAACCAGTCGCAAAAGACATCTAAACTGCAGAAATTGACTCAGGGTAGGTTCTAGCGAGCTTGCCCTGTTTTTTTATGCTCAATAATTCACTAATTTTATATAAGTCATCTAATTGACACAATAACGATTGTTAAAAAAATAGCCTTCATTTTTATCCTTCTTTTTATCTATTGCGCTACGTTTGCACAATCTTTAGATGTTGATATTTTAAAAAGTATCAACCCTGATAAACCCAATTCTCAATTTTGGATTAATACAAGTAATTCTGCTTATCCTGTTACAATAGGTATTCAAGGTGGCTTACTAGCCTATGATTTTTTTAGATCAGATAGTATAAAGACAATCACTCCAAAAATTATTGCACATCGGTTAATTGTTATTGCATTTACGGAAGGAATGAAGTACGCTTTTAATAGACAAAGGCCCTATGTGAAATATCCTAATTTGATAAATGGACATGAAACAACTGAGACAGGGATGTCATTCCCTTCAGCGCATACCGCATTGGCGTTTAATACAGCTGCTTTGGTAAGTATACGCTATCACAAATGGTATGTAACTGTGCCTGCTTATATGTGGGCTAGCAGTGTTGGCTATTCAAGATTATACCTAGGAGAACATTACCCAAGTGACGTATTAGTCGGTGCTGCAGTAGGTGTTGGCAGTGCTTATTTATCGGAGTGGTTAAATAAAAAAATTATCCAAAAAAAACAGCCTCGTTAAAATAAAGGTTCAACTACTTGTATTTTTTTTAAACGATCACGTTCAGGGAACTTGCTTCAACCGTAACAATTAAATCCGGTTCAGTAGTTTGCAAGGCCTCTCCGTCCATATGTAAATTGGCTTTACTTTTATAAGTGATCTTAACTTCCTT
>CALPKD020000135.1 GCA_943324055.2 Chitinophaga pinensis | reverse complement strand
TAACAGATAAAGATAAATTCTTACACCCTAATGACGACGTAAATAAATCACAATCCTCAAATGACACCTTCCCTACTGCAATGCATATTGCAGCATATCAAATATTAACAGCAATTACCATTCCTGGCATCACTACTCTAAAAGACACATTGGACGCTAAGAGCAAAGCCTTTATGCATGTAGTTAAAATTGGACGTACCCATTTTATGGATGCAACTCCACTTACATTAGGTCAAGAAATTAGTGGCTATGTAAGTCAATTAAAACATGGGTTAAAAGCAATACATAATACATTAGCGCATTTGAGTGAGCTAGCATTAGGCGGCACTGCTGTTGGAACTGGCATTAATACTCCAAAAGGATATTCCGAAAATGTAGCAAAGCATATTGCGCAATTAACCGGGCTTCCATTTATTACTGCTGAAAATAAATTTGAAGCATTGGCTGCACATGACGCAATCGTCGAAACACACGGCGCGTTAAAAACTGTAGCAGTGAGTTTGATGAAAATTGCAAATGATGTTAGAATGTTATCCTCAGGACCAAGAAGTGGAATAGGTGAATTATTTATTCCAGACAATGAACCAGGATCTTCAATCATGCCAGGAAAAGTGAATCCAACGCAGTGTGAAGCATTAACCATGATTGCAGCGCAAGTAATGGGCAATGATGTTGCTATAAACATAGGCGGCTCATTAGGACATTTTGAATTAAATGTCTTTAAACCAGTAATGATTTTTAACTTCTTACATAGTGCACGTTTAATTGGAGATGGTTGTGTAAGCTTTAATGACAAGTGTGCAGTGGGTATCGAACCAATCGAAGCAAGTATCAAAAAGCATGTGGACAATAGCTTAATGTTAGTGACTGCACTAAATACAAAAATTGGTTACTATAAAGCTGCAGAGATTGCACAAACAGCACATAAGGAAGGAACTACCTTAAAAGAAATGGCCGTTAAATTAGGGTATGTTACCCCTGAAGAATTTGACGCATGGGTAATCCCTAAGGACATGGTTGGAATGTAATTAAAAAACGCGTTCGCCTCCAATATAGGTCTTCAACACTTTAACATGTAAAATACTATCCGTAGGTACTTTCATTAAATCTTTATCTAGTAATATAAAGTCGGCCTTCTTTCCTATTTCAATACTACCTACTTGATTTTCCATGCGGTTTGCTTTCGCTGCCCAAATGGTCATACCACGAATAGTTTGCTCACGTGTTAATACGTTTTCCATTTGAAATCCATTCGCAGGAAATCCTTTAGCATCCTTGCGTGCAACTGCTGCTAAAAAAGTTTTAAAGGGATTGATTTCTTCAACAGGGAAATCAGTTCCAAGAGGCAACCAATTATTTTGCTCCAACAATTGTTTATAAGCATACCCCCCTTTTAAACGCTCGGCTCCTAATCTTTCTCCAGCCCAATACATATCGCTTGTGCCATGTGTTGGCTGAACAGAGGGGATAATACTATTGTCTCCAAAATAATGAAAATCATTAGGGTCAATAATTTGAGCATGTTCAATTCTCCACCTCTTATCATTCTTTCCTTTTAAATATTTTGCATATACTTTTAAGATGGTTCTATTCGCGCTATCTCCAATTGCATGTGTACACATTTGAAAATCGGTATGGATTAATTTTGCCGCAACTGAATCAAAGTGTGCAGGGCTACTTAATAAAAAGCCAGACCATCCTGCTTTATCCGCATAAGGTTGCAATAAACAAGCCCCTCTTGATCCTAAAGCGCCATCTCCATATACTTTAACCCCTTTAACAGATAAACGATCCGTTGTATAGCCACCGCCAGTAAAATATTTAGAAGTATAGGATGCTGGCTTATCACTTAACATTACGTATAAACGCATTTTTAAATCCCCTGATTTTTGCAACGCGTCCACTTGATCAATATCTGAAGGACTTAAACCACAATCCGTGATAGTGGTCAAGCCTGTTGCAAAACAATTTTGTTGTGCTGCAGTAAGCCAATTTTTATAATCTGCTTGAGTTGCTTCCGGCACATAACGTTCAACTACACCCACTGCATTGTCAATTAGTAAACCAGTAAGCTTACCGTTCTGAATAGTAAACTGACCTCCTTCGATTGTTTGTCCAGGCTTCACTCCTGCAAGTTGCAATGCAAAATCATTTGCGATACTAGCATGACCATCTACCCTTTCTAAAATCACAGGACGATCTGGAAACAAAGCATTTAATTCCGAGTTTGATGGAAATGCTTTACCTGGAAAACGATTTTGATCCCAACCACGTCCTTTAATCCATCCTTTTCCAGGATGCTTCACTGCAAAATCCTTAACGCGTTGAATAGCCTCCTCCCATGAACCCACAAACATTAAATCAACTGCATACAGGGATTGCCCATAACCCATAAAATGTGCATGCGCATCAATAAAACCAGGATACACAATTGCTCCTTTTGCATTTACAGTGCTATCGGATTGGTATTCTTTTAAAATTTCATCATTCGTGCCAATTGCTACAATTTTACCATCTTGAATTGCCATCGCTTCGGCCATTGCAAAATTATTATTGACTGTGTAAATTTGAGCATGATGTACAATCAAATCGACTCTTTGATTGATACAGCCACTACATAAAACGAACATTGCAATTGTAAATAATTGACGCATAGGAATTGTTTGAGGAAATAAAAATAACTAAAAAATTAGGATTGTTGAGCCCAATCCTAAAGATCGTTGGAACCTAATGTGAAAAAGCCTAGTTCAACAACTCACATGGCTTTAAACCAGTATGCTTTTTGAAAGCTGCCGAAAAGTGCGAAATAGACGAATACCCTAGTAAAGCAGATACATCGGTAACACTTAATGATTTCTCATATAATAAGTACTTCGCGTGCTCCATTCTTTGTTGTTGATAAAAATCAAATATCGTAGTGCCGAAAATTTCCTTAAATCCTTTTTTCAGGTAGCACTCGTTCATCGCTACTTTGCGGCTTAATTCCTTAATCGTAATGGGATCACCAATATGTTGTAATAATATTTCTCTTGCCTTATAAATACTTTCCTTTCCTCTGTCATCTGCTAAAAACTTACAAGAAAAGCCCTCTACTTTTTCTTCCTCTACAATACTTTCTAAGCTGCGTAGTAACAGCTCATGAATTTTTGCGTTGATAAAAATATTCTCTAAAGACCCAGTATAGCTGTGGTTTAGCACTTCGTCCAAAGTTTTTCGCTTATTAGAACCTAGCGGAAATATTTTCGTAAATGCATTAGGATGCTTAAATGCTAACACTGCATCTTTTGTGGTTGTCAGTTTTACATTATGTACAAATTGATGTAAAAAAGTAGAAGTGAAATGAAAAGAGAAAACATCAATTGTTCTTAATGGTCCTGCACAATCTTCAGTTGGCAATTGATTACAATTTCCACATAATTTATTTTCACAATATCTATTTCCAGATATACAAAATCGAAGTTCTAAGTAATTGTCTTCGGGGCGATTCGCGTTATAGTGATAAACAAACATGCCCGTATCTTCCGCCTCCCAAGTATTTTGTGCAAAAAAACGATTAATTGTGTACTGAGTTGAACCAGGTATCTTTTGTTCTTTGGTATAAAGCAATGCCATTCCAGCAAATCCGTTGGGCTTGTTCACTTGTTTTAATATGTCTAACACCTGCATCATGAGCTACAAAATTAATGTATAAACATTAAACGAGGTCAAATGCTTCAAATTATGACCCTCCGATGACATTATTTTAACAGACCCTTGACTCAATTTGCAGGATGCCCATAAAGGCCATTTTAAGGCGATTCTAGCGAGGGAAAGCAATTCACAAAATCATCTAGATGGGGATAACTAAATGGGCTGAAAATACCTTCAAAAAGGCTTAGTTTTCTTAAATTTGTTTGCATTCAAAATGCCTATAAAAACAATATAATCCTACCATTTTATGTCAGAAGATTTACAAGCAAGCGACTCGGCCGAGAATAAAAATTACGGCGCCGATAGTATACAAGTTTTAGAGGGCTTAGAAGCCGTTAGAAAAAGGCCTGCCATGTATATTGGAGATATTGGGTCAAAGGGCTTGCACCATCTTGTATACGAAGTAGTAGACAACTCTATTGATGAAGCATTAGCTGGTTACTGTTCCCATATTGAAGTAGTCATTAATATTGATAATTCAGTAAGTGTGCAGGACAATGGCCGTGGTATTCCTACTGCAATGCACTCAAAGGAAAAAAAATCTGCACTGGAAGTAGTAATGACCGTATTGCATGCCGGTGGTAAATTTGACAAAAATACTTACAAGGTTTCAGGTGGTTTGCACGGCGTGGGTGTGAGTTGTGTAAACGCATTAAGTAGCAAATTATTAGTTACTGTTGAAAGGGAAGGGAAAACATTTGAGCAAGAATATAGTATCGGTATTCCTAAATACGCAGTAAGAGAAACAGGGACTAGTAGCAAAACTGGTACTAGGGTTCACTTCTGGCCCGATCAATCTATTTTCCAAGAAACAGTTTATCGCAAAGAAATCTTAGAAGGACGCTTACGCGAACTTTCTTATTTGAATAAGCGTATTAATATTACACTTACCGATTTGCGTGAACTGGATGAAAATGGCGCACCTTATGTAAATGTTTTTTACAGTGAAGGTGGTATTGTAGAATTTGTGCAAATGTTAGATAAGAATGGTAACAGAACCCCAATTATCTCACAACCATTATATGTTGAAGGATTAGATGAAGCTTCTAATGTAATGGTCGAAGTTGCTTTAACTTACAATGACGATTTTAAAGAGAACATTTTTTCTTATGTAAATAATATCAATACCATTGAAGGAGGTACACACGTAACTGGTTTCAGAACTGCACTTACACGTGTGTTTAAAAGCTACGGGGATAAGGAAGGTTTATTTGAGCGTGCAAAAGTGACGGTTGAAGGAGATGATTTCAGAGAAGGATTAAGTGCTATTATCTCTGTAAAGGTACCT
>CALPKD020000134.1 GCA_943324055.2 Chitinophaga pinensis | reverse complement strand
TGTAAGGTGAATGTGGGTAGTTATCTGAATAGTCTTTTAAGATATTAACCTTGTCTTTGGGTTTGCCTAATCCGCCCAATAAGATTGATTTTTGTAAAGTGGCATAATCCTTATTGGCCCATTCTAAATCTATAATTTTTTGATAGGACTGTAAAGCAGGCTTTAATAATTTCTGCATCATTTGGCAATCCGCAATACGTGTATATGCATCTTTTTGATAGGTATCAAAATTTACCACAGCTGTATTGTCAATTACTTTATTAAAATGATTGAGTGCCTTTTGATATCCTCCTAGTTTTAAATAGCTGTAACCAAGTGTGTAATTGGCGTGAGATAGCGAAACTTCGTTAGACGTGATGGGATTTTGTAAATATGCTTCTAAATTAAGGATGGATTCTTGAACCCTTCCTAATTTATAAGCTAGCTCCCCTGACCAAAATTGCGACAAGGTGAGCACTTTGGTATTATACGGAGTGTTTGCTATTTTTTCAAATAAACTAAACGCATCATCCACCTGTCCATCATTTAAGTATAAACAAGCACGACCATATAAAATACTTGGGTATACTTTTAGTAATTCAGCACTTGGGGATTCAATACTCTGGTAAGCTTCTAAAGCTTGAATGAAATTATTACTATAAGTTAATGACGTAATCCATAAGGACTTTGCCTCCTCCACATAAACTGAATTAGGATAACTAATAATAAATTTATCGAGTGTACTTACTGCTGTACTGTAATCTTTTAAAGCAGCGCTTAATTTAGCGTAATTAAATAAGGAGACTTCCTTTTGAGAAAGATTTTGACTCTTGGTAGCACATAGTAAAAACGCATTTTTAGCGCCTAGTTTGTTGTCCTCTTTCAAGTAACAAGTTGCAAGCAAATACATACTATTTTGCCCGAGTGAATCTTCCGAATTCGCTAATTTCTTAAATCCATTAATTGCCTTGTCCCATTGAGAAGCTTCAAAGTAGCAAAAAGACAACTGATATAAATCTTGGAAATCAATTTCTTTTTTTCCAGCTACAAAATTTTCTAAATAAGGTAAAGCCCGTGCATATTGTTTTTTATCAAATAGCAAGTGACCCAATAACTGCTCTAGGTCTGCTTTATAAAATTGATTGCCTGCCTTTAGTGCTGTTTCACAATTATTCATTGCAGCGTCAATATCTCCAAGTAAATAATAGATTTGGCTAATGTAGAATGGCGTTAAAGTCTTGTAAGAATTTTGCTCGGATGCAATGGTGAAACATTCCATAGCCAATTTATAATCTTTACGTTGTAATGCAATAAAGCCTGCATAGTAGTTTGCATCAAAATAATGCGGACTGCTTTTAACTTGTCTAATATTGTTTAATAAGTCTACCGCTTTGTCCCAATCTCCGTTCTTGAAGTACAAATAGGATTGTTCAAATTTCATCAATCCAATTTCCGTATTCTCCAAATCATCAATGGTTACTTTACTATATGCATTTAAACAAGCACTAGCTTGCTGTTTACTATAATAAAACCTTCCTAAATAATAATTCAAACGTGCACTGTAAATTCGATTCGCACTTCCGGCAATCCATTGATTGGCAATGTCAGCCGCATATGGTTTATTTAAAACCAAGGATAGCATAATATAATAGTAATTCACATCTGCTTGCTTGGGGGCAACCGTGTAAACGGATTGGAAATATTGAAAAGCAGTTAAGGTGTCCCCTTGCTTAAGTGCATGAAGTCCTTTTTGGAACGTTGGCTCGTATGATTTTTCGGTTCTGTCCAATTGTCCAAAAGAGAAACTGGAAGATAAAATAGTTATAAATAGTATAACAACCCATTTGCTATGTTTTAGCATAAGTACCTTGTTTTTATATAATTCCCTAAAATTAAGCTCTGTTTATAAAACGCACTGTTAAATAGACTTATTGTGGAAAAACAGATTTCATTCGTAAATTTGTCAACAAACACAATAAAGCACCTATAATCATCCAAATATGTACGAACATCAATCCACCGTTCGCGTTAGATACGCCGAAGCAGACCCAATGAATGTCGTTTATTACGGCAATTATGCGCAATACTTTGAAGTTGCTAGAGTTGAGAGCTTACGCGCATTAGGTATCAGCTATAAAACCATTGAAGAAATGGGTATCCTACTTCCGGTTGTTGAATTGAATATCAAATACCTAAGACCTGCTCGATATGATGATTTATTGACGATAAAATCACAAATCAAAACCCTTCCTACTGATCACAGAATTCAATTTGATCAAGAAATTTATAATGAGGAAGGCAAACTGCTTACCATTGGAATTGTAAAGTTGTATTTTATGGATCCAAAACTAGGTAATAGAGTAAATATGCCTGAATTCTTACACGAAAAACTAAGTCCCTATTTTAGTTAAAGCGCTGTTTTTTGGTTTACTTTGCACCCACTAATGATTTTTGAATGAAACCTACGCAGGCGAGTATTATTACAATTGGAGATGAGTTATTGATTGGTCAAGTGATTGATACCAATAGTGCATTTATCGCACAGGCATTGAATAAGATTGGTGTAAAGGTATTAAACAGGGTTGCAGTAGGTGATGAAAAAGAAGCAATCAGTAAAGCGCTAGATGCTGCTGCTATAAACAATGATATTGTAATTATTACTGGAGGACTCGGCCCTACTGCGGATGATATTACAAAACCATTGTTGAATGAATATTTCAACGGGAAGATGATTATACACGAGCCCACTTTGGCTCACATCACAAATATTTTTGAGAATATACACAAGCGTCCAATGATTGAAAGGAATCGCAAACAAGCAGAGGTACCAGATGTTTGCGAAGTTTTATTCAATGAAACAGGAACGGCGCCTGGAATGTTGTTCAAACGAAACAATGTCTTTTTCTTTTCTTTACCAGGGGTACCACACGAGATGAGATGGCTCATTCAAAACCATGTCATTCCTACTATTCAGCAAAATTTTAAAGCACATACGATTGCCCACAGAACTTTGTTAACGGCTGGAATTGGAGAATCCTTTTTAGCTGAATTAATCAAGGACTTCGAAAATGAATTGCCAGCGTCCATTAAGTTGGCCTATCTTCCTAATTTTGGAATGGTTAGACTTAGGTTAACAGGAACTAGCGAAGACGATGTAGCACTCAACAAAACTTTAGACACGCTCTTTGATCAGCTTAAATTGGCTGTCACTGAGTTTTTGGTAACGGATGCAGATGATCCTATGGAAGTAGCCGTTGGAAACCTTTTGAAAAGTAAAAATCAAACTGTAGCAACAGCCGAAAGTTGTACAGGTGGATATATTGGTCATTTATTGTCTAAACATGCAGGATCCTCTCAGTTTTATACAGGTGGTGTGATTAGTTACGATAATCGAATTAAAACCGAATTCTTGGACGTTTCTACCAAAATACTGACTACAGTGGGTGCGGTAAGCAAGGAAGCAGTGGAGCAAATGGCCATTTCGGTGCGTGAAAAGATGAAAACCGACTATGGCGTTTCTGTAAGTGGCATCATGGGCCCAGCAGGTCAAACCATTGAAAAACCACTTGGAATGGTATGGATTGGGGTTTCCAGTAAGGAAAAAGTATATTCTAAGGTGTTTTACCTGCGATTTGACAGACTGAGAAATATAGAAGTAACTGCAAATCAGGCGATAAATTTACTTAGGTTATTAATAATCAACAAGATTTAGTCTTATTTTTGTTCAAATTGTACCCTTATGTCTGTTGTTGACTTGGTCATGCCTAAATTGGGTGAAAGTATCATGGAAGCCACCATTCTAAAATGGTATAAAAAGGTGGGTGATACTATTCAATTAGATGAAACATTACTAGATATAGCAACTGACAAAGTAGACAGTGAAGTTCCATCTACAGCAGCTGGCGTAATTACTGAAATTTTGTTTGAAACGAACAGTGTGGTTCCAATTGGAACTGTAATTGCAAGAATCGAAACAGGAGTTGCAGCTAAAGGAAATACTCATACTTCAACAAATCCAGTTTCTGCACCAATTGAGGCTCCAACAATGGTAGCTAAAGTAGTTACTACTCCAATTTTACAAGTCGAAAGCATACCCGAAGTTCCTTATACTCCAGTTCACGTTGATACGAACCAAATTCCTAACGGAGAAGCAAAGTTTTTCTCTCCGTTAGTGATGAATATTGCACAGAGTGAAGGAGTAAATATGCAAGAATTACAAAGCATTCAAGGAACGGGCAGTTTGGGTAGAGTTTCAAAAAAAGACATCATTGCTTACGTAGCCGCTAAAAAAAGTGGAGCAATTGCACCAGTTTATACGGCACCAGTAGTTCCAAAACAAATTACCATTCTAGATCAGCCATTGGTAGCTGATGTGTTTAATCAAAATACAAACTTCATAAGCAGCACTACTAATAAATTTGCAAATCCAGACGAAGTAATAGTGTCTGGAATTACAGAGATTATAGAGATGGACAGAATGCGAAAACTAATCGCAAAGCACATGGTAGATAGTGTGCAAACAAGTCCTCATGTAACTTCTTTTGTTGAAGCAGATGTTACCAATATGGTAATGTGGAGAGAAAAAGTAAAACAACTTTTCGAGAAAAGAGAAGGCGTAAAATTAACGTACACTCCGATGTTTATTGAATGTATTGCAAATACAATAGAGCAATACCCGATGGTAAACAGCAGTTTACAAGGAGACAATATCATATTAAAGAAGGACATCAATATAGGCATGGCTACTGCGCTTCCTTCTGGAAACTTAATCGTACCAGTAATTAAAGGAGCCAACCAATTAAGTATTGTTGGTTTAAGTAAAGCAGTAAATGGATTAGCTAGTGGCGCCAGAAATAATCAATTAAGACCACAAGATACTCAGGGCGGCACTTTCACCGTAACCAATGTAGGAACCTTTGGAAGTTTAATGGGAACACCGATTATTAATCAACCACAAGTAGCAGTTTTAGCATTGGGTGCAATCAAAAAAAGAGCGGTAGTAGTTGAAACACCATTAGGTGACGCGATAGTTGTTCGTCAT
>CALPKD020000133.1 GCA_943324055.2 Chitinophaga pinensis | reverse complement strand
CTAAAGGATACGAGTTCAATGTGCATTTACAAGACGTGCAAACGCTTAATGAATGGGCATTACAGGGTAAATTAGCGATATCAAAAATAAGTTACGGCGTTTGGCCACTTGTGAAAAAAAAATACCATTTATTAAACAGTGGGGGTGCATTAGGAAAAGGCGTTGGCCCTTTATTAATTTATAATAACGCATTTACGCAAGGACTACCTGATGCAAAAACAATGCGCGTTGCCATTCCTGGAATGAACACCACTGCGCACCTTTTATTTAGTTTGGCTTTCCCAAATGTGACCAATAAAGTATTTTTAGTTTTTGATGAAATTGAAGAAGCCGTAATTAGTGGCAAAGTAGATGCGGGTGTCATTATTCACGAGAACCGTTTTACTTACGCGGAAAAAGGATTAACTAAATGGATGGACTTGGGTACTTATTTTGAAGACACATTTAATGCCCCTATCCCACTTGGCGGAATTATAGCTCGCAATGATATGCCGTCAGCCGAAGTAAATATACTAGATGATTTAATCAAGCAGAGTGTTGAATATGCTTTTAAAAACAGTTACGATACCTTACCTGAATATGTGAAATGCCATTCGCAAGAAATGTCGGAAGCTGTGATGCGTCAACATATTGACTTATATGTAAACGACTTTAGTGTTGACATGGGAAATACAGGTCGCGTTGCAATTGCTCAACTAGAAAAAGTATACTTCGATTTACACGTCTTTTAATGCCTTAGCATAGGTTGCCAAAACTCTTACCCTTGCTTCCTCATGCACCACAATAGGCTTAGGATATTCGAAGCTTTCTAACTCTGGCACCCACTTGCGAATATATTTTAATTGCTTGTCAAACTTTTCGGTTTGCAAACGAGGATTGAACACTCTAAAATAAGGGGCAGCATCGCAACCACTTCCACTCGCCCACTGCCATCCACCATTATTGGCGGCTAAATCAAAATCTAATAATTTTTGCGCGAAATAGGCTTCGCCCCAACGCCAGTCAATTAACAAATGCTTAGTTAAAAAACTAGCCACAATCATACGGACTCTATTATGCATAAAACCGGTGGTATTTAATTCGCGCATTCCCGCATCCACAATGGGATAACCGGTTTTACCTTGACACCAGGCCTCAAATTCGTTTTCATTATTACGCCATTCTATAAAATCATATTGTGCCTTAAATGATTTGCCCTTCCCAACCTGCGGGAAATTAGAAAGAATCATATGGTAAAAATCGCGCCAAATAAGTTCATTAAAATAAGTGGTATTCACATCTTTAGTTTCCATTGCCAACTGTCGAATAGAAATAGTCCCAAACCTTAGGTGCATACCTAAATGAGACGTGCCTCCTTCGACACTCGGAAAGTTCCTTTGATCAGTATAGGACATGACCGTTTTCTCATTCCATTTTTTTGAAGGTATTATTAAGTCTGTCTTTTTAAATCCCATGGTTGTTAAACTTGGAATGGCAAAAGGGCTATGGCTTAATAAATGAGTAATTCCTTTTTCAGATGCATGGGTAACAGGAGGTTGCTTTTCCCAAGCAGCTTTCCATTTGTTTGAATAGGGTGTAAAAATGGTGTAAGGCTGCCCGTCATCCTTGGTTACTTCCGTTTTCTCAAAAATGACCTGATCCTTATAGGTGTGAAATCCGATTCCCTGACCCGCCAATTGTTGCTTAATTGCCTCGTCCCGTTCTAGCGCATAGGGTTCATAATCGTGATTCGTGTATACTTCCTTAATGTCAAATTTTTTGCTTAATTCCTTAAAAGCCGACTCAGGGGTTCCATAATGTACCCAAAGCGTTTTGTCCTTTTGAACCAATTCGTCCTGCAAAGCGGTGAGGGTTTGATGTATGAAATCAACCCGACGATCTTCCTTATCGTCTAACTGTTCCAATATATTTTTATCAAAAATGAAGATAGGAAGCACTTGCACCCCCATTTTTTTAGCAGCAGATAGCGCATGAAACAATCCAGTATTGTCTTGCAATCGAAGGTCCCGACGAAACCAAAAAAGATAAATAGGTTGACTCATAATAGTAATATAACATCCAAAAGCTCAAATGGTTGAATAGCGCCTTTTGAAAATTAAGTTTTAATTTAGGGGATGCAAATTAAACACATTATGGACAGTTTGGAGCAATGGGCTCCTATCCGTTTTCAAGAATCTTATGACAATTGTGGCCTGCTTGTAGGGGATCCCGAAACAGATTGTACAGGTATTTTGTGCTCTTTGGACTGCACCGAAGCAGTCGTTGACGAAGCAATTTTGAAAGGGTGCAACCTAATTGTAAGCCATCATCCCATCGTATTTAAGGGGATCAAACAGTTCAACCCGAACCACTACGTATCGAGGGTGGTCATAAAAGCAATCCAAAATAACATTGCACTTTATGCAATCCATACCAATTTGGACAATCTGATTGACGGGGTAAATAGCACATTGGCAGACAAATTACACATCCAAAATCGAAGAATTTTAGCACCTGTCCCAGGAGTTTTTGACAAGAATGGCCACCCTATTGGGTCAGGTATTGTAGGTGAATTGCCGCTTGAAACGTCTGGACCAGAGTTTATTCAATGGGTAAAAGAGAAGTTAAAATTAAATGTCATTAAACACACTAATTTTACAGATAAAAAGCTGAATACCATAGCTTTATGTGGTGGTAGCGGAAGTTTTTTATTAAGCCATATACTGGATCAAAATATTGACTGTTTTATTACTAGCGACCTTAAATACCACGAGTTTTTTGAAGCTGACGGACGCTTTCTTTTAATGGATATTGGACACGGCGAAAGTGAGCAATATGTTCCTCAGTTAATTGTTGCTTATTTAACGGGTAAATTCCCTACCTTTGCCGTCCTCGAATCCTTGGTTAATACACAACCTGTACACTACTTTAAGGATTGAGATTCACTTCATTAAGACCATCCAAATAAATTCGAAAATATGGCATCAGCTAAAGACTTTTCAGTAGAGGAAAAATTAGTAAATCTTTACAAGCTTCAAATCGTTGACAGTAGCATTGACGAGATCGAAGTTTTACGTGGTGAACTACCAATGGAAGTAAAAGATTTGGAAGACGAAGTTCAAGGTTTGTTGAACAGACAAACTAGAATAGAAGAAGAAATTAATGGCATCACTGAATTTATCGAATCTAAGAAAGAAGCGACAAAGGAAAGCGAATCGTTATTAGTGAAGTATGAGCAACAAAGCGAGAACGTTAAAAACAATCGAGAGTTTGAAGCCATCAACAAGGAAATTGAAATGCAAGGTTTAGAGATCAAACTTGCCGAAAAACATATGCGTGATGCAAATGAGGAATTAGCAGAAAAGGTGAAAACCTTGGACGCTGCTAAAAAGACCATTGCTGTGAAAGATGGTGTTTTACAACACAAGAAAAGCGAATTAGAAAAAATCATCGCAGATACAGAGATTGAAGAGAAAGAATTAAGAACAAAAAGCGAGGAAGCAAGAGCACATATTGATGAGCGTTTATTGTACAGCTATGACAGAATTAGATCTAGCTACCGTAATGGCTTAGCAGTAGTAACTGTTGAAAGAGATGCTTGTGGAGGTTGTTTTAACTCCATCCCTCCTCAACGTCAAAGCGAAATTCGTCTACACAAAAAAATTATCGTATGTGAGAACTGCGGTAGAATCTTGGTAGAAGAAGATGTAACAGGAAAGAAATAAGCCGACTGGTTCACCCCATTCGATTTTAAAAAAATACCTTGAAAGGGTAGCCTAACCGCTACCCTTTCTTTATTTTTACACTTATGAGAAAGCTATTATTACTCGGCTGCTGTGTATTATTGATGTGTTGCTCCTTAAACGCTCAATTACAATACAATTGGAATGAAAAAACACAGCGAGTATACGAATCCATCACTTCTCTCAAAATTCCCGAAGCAAGAAAGATAATAGGCCTTGAAGCAAAAGCGACCCCTAACAACTTGGTTTATCCGTTACTTGAAAGCTATGCTGATTTTTACCAACTTTTTTTTAATGAGAGCGACGCAGACTATGACAGGTTGTATCCAAACTTTGGCAATCGAATTAAACAGTTTGAATCAGGACCACAAAACACGCCTTATTATCTTTATAGCTTAGGCTTAGCACATTTACATAAAGCATTGGTCTCAATTCGGTTTGACCGAAACTGGGAAGCTGCTTTAGATTTTAGAAAGGCCTATCTCCTCTTTAAAGAAAACAAGAAAAAATATCCCCGCTTTACACCAAATGACGTTTATTTTGGTCTCTTGAATACCGTAATTGGAACCGTTCCAAAGGGTTACCAATGGATGGTCAATTTACTAGGTATGAGCGGGAAGATAAGCGAAGGAAATGCGATGGTATTGAAGTACCTAAATAGCAATGATGAATATAGTAAGCAGTGTAGGAACGAAGCGCTGTTTGTATACCCTTATTTAGTGATGTTGTTTGAAGGCAACACCGAAAAAGGATTCGACTTTATCCAAAACACCCCTTATAACTTTAAGGCCAACCAGATACATGCTTACATGGCCACTAACCTTTACCTGAATCATCAACAATCCACAAAGGCGTTGAATATTGTACAGCAGCTGGACAATTCTGAAGCCTACCTACAACTACCCTTTTGGCAGTTGGAATTAGGGTATGCCTATTTAAATGAATTAAAGCTAGACAAAGCAGAAAAAGCATTTACGGAATTTACTACCACTTTTAAGGGTAAGTTTTATGTAAAAGATGCCTATGAGCATCTAAGCTGGATTGCCTATATGCGCGGAGACATGAACAAAGCCAATGGCTATCGAAAGCAAGTTTTAAAAGTGGGCAATCAAATTACCGACGCCGACAAACAAGCTTATCAAAGTGCAAAATCGGGAAAGTGGCCTAATCCCCTATTATTAAAAACAAGACTATTAAGCGATGGCGGCTATCAGGCGCAGGCATTAAACACACTTGCAGGGAAAACAACTAACGACTTTGCAACCGATGCCGACAAAACTGAATTTGCGTACCGTTTGGCT
>CALPKD020000132.1 GCA_943324055.2 Chitinophaga pinensis | reverse complement strand
ATTGACCTTTGGGTCATGTACTTCAAAATTTCAACAAGTTTTAAAGAATAAAGACACAGACTTTAAGGTGAAGATGGCTGAAAAATATTTTCAGGAAAAGAAGTATAGTAATGCGCAGCAGCTCTTTGAATCAGTAATACAATTTGTAAAAGGAACACCTCGTTATGAGGAGATATATTTGATGTATGCAAATTCTTATTATTACGATAAGGATTATGAAAATGCAGAAAATTTATTTAAAACTTTTGTTGAGTATTTTCCTAATAGTACAAAATCAGAAGAAGTTCAATTCATGCGTGCGAATACTTATTATAAGCGTTCTCCAAAAGCAGAATTAGATCAAACAACAACGAATAAGGCAAAACAATTAATGCAAGCTTTTATTGATGCACATCCTACAAGTACAAGAGTGAAGGATGCGACAGAAGTGATTGATGCATGTCGAGCTAAATTAGAATTGAAAGATTATAAAACAGCTACCTTGTATTTTGATTTAGCGTTGTACCGTGCCGCGGCTGTTTCTTATGGTTTATTGTCCGATGGATATCCTGATTCAAAAAGTGCAGACAAGTATAAGTTGCTTACTTTAAAGTCTTATTACAAGTTTGCCGAGAATAGTTTTGCAGAAAAACAAAAAGAAAGATTTGGAAAAGTAGTGGAGGAATATAATGACTTTGTGGATAGATACAGTGACAGCCCATTACTAGGAGAAGCTAAAAAAATTAAAAAACAAACTGATAATTTCTTAAATATAAAAAAATGAGTAAACTAAGAAGACATATGGGTGCTAATACACCTTCTGTTGTAGAAACAAAAAGTTTGAAAGCTTTAAAAGCAAAAACCGGAAATTTGTACGAATCAATTTCTATTATAGCTAGAAGAGCAAATCAAATCAATATTTCTATCAGAGAAGAATTGCATAGCAAGTTAGAAGAGTTTGCAAGTCATACGGATAGCTTAGAAGAAATTCACGAGAATAAAGAGCAAATCGAAATTTCTAAGGCGTATGAGCGTATGCCAAATCCTGCGATTTTAGCAACTGCTGAATTTATCGATGATAAAATATATTACCGTAAGAACGAAGACGAGAACTTATTTCGCTAGTCGTTACTTATGTATTTTAAAAACGTCCCGAAATTATTTTGATGTCGGGACGTTTTTATATTTTAGCCTATAATTTTTACGAGTATGTATAATAAATTCTACTTTATTTTTTTGTTAGGGATATTATTATCTCTTTCATCCACTGCTCAGGAGTTGTCTGCCACTGTATCAATTCAGTCTAGTAAGGTGGACAATCAAGTTGATCCAAAACTATTTGGACAATTACAAACCCAATTAAAGGATTTTATTAATCAACGTAAATGGACTGCTGATTTGTTCTCTTTAGAAGAGAAGATCGATTGTAGTTTTTTCATTACGATTGAGTCAGTTGTATCGCCAGGTGTATATGATGCTAAATTGAGTATTGTGTCCAATAGGCCTGTTTATAACGCTAACTATACAAGTTCCTTATTGAATATGCAAGACGCTAATTTCACGTTTAAATACCAATTGTCACAGCCTATTGAATTTAATGAAAATAGGGTACAAGGGACGGATCCACTAGAAGCCAATTTGACCGCTACTTTAGCTTATTACATTTATATTATATTGGGTTTGGACTATGATTCATTTTCTTTAAAAGGAGGAGCGCCTCATTTTGCAAAGGCCTTAAATGTGTTGTATAATGCACCCGAGGGATCTGGGATTTCAGGTTGGAAATCCTATGATGGTCAGCGCAACCGTTACATCCTAATTGATAATCTTACTAAAAGTGGATTTGACCCTTTACATCAAGCATTATTTAGCTATTACAGAGAAGGGTTAGATCAACTAGGGGAAAAGCCGGATATTGCAAAAGGAACAATTTTAAATGCTTTAATGAGCATGCAAGACCTTACAGAGGCGAATACGAATACGATGATTGTTCCAATTCTAATGCAGGGTAAATTAACGGAAATATCAGGCATCTTTTCGAAGTCGGACAAGTCGGTTAAAAAGCAATTAATTACCACATTATCGGCGATTGATATTGCGAACTTAAATAAGTATAAAGAAATTTTAGAATGAGAAAAGTACTAATTATAGTTTGTTTATTTTTATTTAGTTGCAATGCGGCAAATGACCCAAAATCAATGGTCAGTCAGGATAAGATGAAAGTAATTGTTTGGCAATTAATGCAAGCAGATGAATACTATACTCGGAATTCGGTAGTAGATAGTACTTGGAGAACTAGTCGTAAAAACGTTCAGTTTTACCAACAAATATTTGACTTAAACAAAGTGAGTAGGGAGCAGTTTTATGCAACTATGAGTGATTTGGAAAAGCATCCTATTGAGTTTAAGATATTTATGGATTCGGTGAGTGCGTTTTCGAAAAGAGAAAAAACTGATACATTAGTAGCACAATAATAGACTAGTACTAAAAACAAATTTTAATTTCAACCCACAAACAATCATTTACAAAAAATAAAAATAAAACATGAGCACATTTATTGGACAACCAGCACCCGCATTTACTTTATTTGATACAGACAAGAATGCCGTTACATTAGCAGATTGCAAAGGTAAAAACGTAGTATTATTATTTTTCCCTTTAGCTTTCACAGGCGTATGTACAACCGAATTATGTAACATTAGAGATAATATCGGTGTTTACAACAATAGCAATGCGCAAGTTTTTGGCATCTCAGTAGATTCACTATTTAGCTTAGGTAAGTTTAAAGAAGAACAAAAATTAAACTTTCCTTTATTGAGTGATTTTAATAAAGAGGCTGCTACTGCATTTGGTGTTTTGTATGAAACATTCCCTGCTTTTGGAATGCAAGGTGTAAGCAAAAGAGCTGCATTTGTAATTGATAAAGAAGGAGTGGTTCAATATGAGGAAGTTTGTGCCACACCAGGAGATTTGCCAAACTTTGAAGCAATTCAAACTACATTGAATAAATTAAACTGAAATGTTAAATCTTGTTAGATTTTATAAAATATAAATCTATAGGATTTAACCAAAAAAAGGGTTCCGAAATATCGGAACCCTTTTTTTATATTTTTTATTCGTGATAAGCTAGTAAAAATAAAATTGAGGAGTTTGAAATAAGATTTATATTTTTATGCGTGATCAACTAGTAAAATCAAAAAAAGAAGCTTAATGAACAATTTTTATTAAAATATAAATTGTTCATTAAGCTAACGATCGCAAACTTCAACTATTAAAAACTTTAAATAGTGGGTGTTCTCCATGCCCCAAATAATAGGGTGGTCACTTGATTGGGTTTGATAGGTAACTTGTCTTATTCTTTTTTTAGCATCTCTTGCAGCCATATTAATCGTATCTAAAAATAACTCAGGACTTACAAGGTTGGTACAGCTGGATGTTACAAGGAAACCTCCATTGTTAATCATTTGCATGCCTCTTAAATTAATCTCTTTATATCCAGTGACAGCCTTGTCGATACTGTTTCTGCTTTTTGTAAATGCAGGAGGGTCCAACATTACTACATCATACTTTCTACCTTCCTTCCCCCATTTTTTTAACACATCAAACGCATTCATCGTTTCAAATTTAACGATATGGTCTAACTTATTTAGTTCGGCATTCTTATTAGCCTGCGCTACTGCATTTTCTGAAATATCAATACCCAATACCGACTTTGCACCATAATGTGCTGCATGAATTTCGAAGGTGCCGGTGTAAGTGAATGCGCCCAATACATCAGCGCCTTTAACGATATTTTGAATTGCTCTCCTGTTGTCTTGTTGGTCCAAAAAGTAACCTGTCTTTTGACCAGACTCAATGTTTACATAAAATTGTAAACCATTTTCTTTAATAATAATTTCAGTAGGGAATGGGTCTGTTAAAAAATCTTTTATTTGCGTAAGTCCTTCCAGTTCTCTAACTGGAACGTCGTTTCTTTCATAAATACCTTTTGGTTTGAAGATGGATTGAATTGCGTCTACAATTGCGGGTTTCCATTTTTCAATGCC
This sequence comes from Chitinophaga pinensis, assembly GCA_943324055.2. Taxonomy (GTDB): domain Bacteria; phylum Bacteroidota; class Bacteroidia; order Chitinophagales; family Chitinophagaceae; genus Sediminibacterium; species Sediminibacterium pinensis_F. Next base: position 1,006 of record CALPKD020000132.1, on the reverse strand, counting down.
TAAGGATAAGGTCTGAATCACAAAATAATCATTGAACTTATCAATGATTAATGCAGGTATTCCATCCGCTTCTCCAAATACTAAACGGCAATTTTCAACATAGCCTAATTGCTGTCTATATGCCCAAGCTTCCTTAATCTTTTTGTGAAAAAAGGCGGGATCTATTTCCTCTCTTTTTCGGGTCAGCAACCGGATGATAATTTGGGATTCTGGGTTGATGTATCCACGTCCTGCTAGTTGGCCATCAAAAAAGTAAACTTCGACAATATCACCTGGTTCGATAGGTCCTGCGATGCGATCTACTTCGTTATTATAAATCCATGGGTGCCCCATGGCAATTCTCTGCGTAATTCGCTTGTTTAAATACACCTTTGTCATGTCACAAATATAGTCACAGAATAGGTGACAACTTGTTCATTTTTAAGGGCTTTTCTGTCAATTTTGCTCTTTTACAGCTTTGGCAATATTTTTGGGATGTAATTGCAATAATTAGACACCTATGGAAGATAAAGAAATAAACACAACAGAACCAATCGTTGAAGCTGTAAATGGCGCCGAAAATGCCCCTGAGCCCGAAGTAGAGCCACTTAGTGAGTTGGAGCAACTAAAGGTAGATTTGGCAGATCAAAAGGATAAATATTTGCGCCTAATGGCTGAATTCGACAATTTTAAGAGAAGAACCGCTAAGGAAAGAATCGATTTGATACAAACCGCAGGCAAGGACGTAATTGTCTCTTTATTGGACGTTATGGACGATTGTGACAGAGCTGAAAAGCAATTGAATACATCAGATGATATTGCCATAGTAAAAGAGGGAATTCAACTGGTTTTTAATAAAATCCGTTCTACAATGCAAGCAAGGGGGTTAACTGCGATGGAAAGTTTGAACAAGGATTTTAATGTTGAGTTGCACGAAGCGATTACCGAAATACCTGCTCCAAATGATAAGTTGAAAGGCAAAGTGATGGACGAGGTAACCAAGGGTTATTTTTTAAATGATAAAATT
>CALPKD020000131.1 GCA_943324055.2 Chitinophaga pinensis | reverse complement strand
GAAGACGAATTTATTATTACAATTGTGATAAAGTAAATAGCGTCGCCGGTTTTTATAAAAATAATTTAAATACAGCGTTTGGTAATCCATCAGCAAATGAAATAAATGCTGCATGGGTATTCAAAAACAATTGGAATCCAATCGCTCAATAAATGGACAAGCATAGCATGGAAATAAAATCAGTTTTAAACAAGGGATTGTACGAGGCGCAGAATGGGCCAATTAAATTGCTGCCTGAAAAAGTATTACAATTTGGCACGGGTGTGCTACTTAGGGGATTGCCAGATTATTTCATTGACAAAGCAAATAAGCTTGGTGTATTTAACGGAAGTATTGTAATTGTAAAGTCAACTAGTACGGGCACTGTAAACGAATTTGAGCAGCAGGATGCGCTATTTACGCATATAATTAAAGGTATATTAAATGGCAAGCAGATAGACGAGTTGGTCGTGAATACTTCGGTAAGTAGAGTCGTTTCGGCAAGTAGCCAGTGGAATGAAATAATTACTTTGGCAAAATCTCCCGAATTAAAAATAGTAATCTCAAATACAACTGAGGCAGGTTTAGTGTATGACGCAAGTGATAAGATAAACACCAGCCCACCAAATTCTTTTCCAGGTAAGTTGTTAAGTGTTCTATTTGAAAGATGGAAGCATTTTTCAAATGAGAAGAACACTTGCGGACTCGTTATTTTGCCAACTGAATTAGTTCCAGATAATGGAATAATTTTACAACAAATTATATTGGATTTGGCTGTTGCAAATGAGTTACCCGCTGATTTTATAGAATGGATTCCAATTGCAAATGATTTTTGTAACACATTAGTAGACCGCATTGTGCCAGGAAAATTGTCGGCAGCCGAACAATTACAAGTAGAGCAAAAATTAGGATACAAGGATCATTTATTAATTAGCAGTGAGCCATTTGCATTGTGGGCGATTGAAACAAAAAAGACTCATACTAAGGAACTGCTTTCATTTGCGCAGACTGATTCAAGTATTGTAATCGCTCCGTCCATTTTAAAGTTCAGAGAACTAAAACTGCGTTTATTAAATGGAACGCATACTTTTTGTTGCGGGGTTGCTTTACTAGCAGGTTTTGAAACAGTGAAGGAAGCCATGGAGAATGCTGCTTTTAGAAAATACATGGAAACGGTATTGAAAAATGAAATTGCACACTGTGTCGTAAATGAGGATATTACTTTGCAAGAAGCCATCTCGTTTGGGAATAGTGTAGTGGATCGTTTTTGTAATCCTACCATCGAACATAAGTGGACTAGTATTGCATCTAATTTTTCGGACAAAATGAAAATGCGCAATGCGCCATTGATCGAAAAGTATAGCACAATAAATGGTACGCCCGCAAACGGCATGAGTTTGGGTTTTGCAGCTTTTTATATCTATCAACAAGCACAGGATAGCGCCTCTGTTTCGATTCAAACTTTTTCAAGTGATATTAAATTTGAACAATCGGTATTGTATTGGGTGGATCAAATAAAATTAAAGGGAATGAATACAGTGCTTGCCGAATTTGTAAATAATAAAAGCATTTAACATATGAAACAACTTGTATTAAAAGTGCATCCAGTGGACAATGTATTAGTAGCCCTACAACCACTGGCTAAGGATCAGTCAATCCAATTCGAAGACAATAGTTATATATTACTTGAAGCCGTACCTGCAAAGCATAAATTTTATATGCAGGATATGGCAAAGGATGCAGAGATTTTTATGTACGGCGTATTGGTAGGCAAACTGACACAGCCGGTACTTTCAGGTACCAGAATGAGTACTGAAAATTTACATCATGCAGCAGAACCGTTCCAGTTTAAGCCCTATAATTATCAATGGCAGGCGCCCGATGTGAGTGCGTTTGCAAACAGAACTTTCCTAGGGTACCACCGTGAAGATGGCCGAGTAGGTACCGCAAATTATTGGTTATTTATTCCAACTGTATTTTGTGAAAACAGGAATCTGGATGTAATAAAGGAAGCACTTCACAATGAGTTAGGCTATGCGGATACGCCAAAATACAAAGCGTTTACGCATAGTTTAGTAAAAGCATTTGAAGCAGGGGAAACCATTGATCCAAATGGGCTGATTCAATTAAATGCAAGTATAAAAACTTCAAATAGAGTATTTAAAAATATTGATGGCATTAAATTTTTAAATCACCAGGGGGGCTGCGGTGGTATTAGGCAAGATGCTGCTGTATTAAGTAAATTATTAGCAGCTTACGCAGATCATCCAAATGTAGCAGGGATAACCGTGTTAAGTTTAGGATGTCAAAATTTGCAGTCGCAGGATTTGCAAAATGATATTAAGTTACACAACCCGAATTTTAATAAGCCTTTATATATATTTGAACAACAGCAATCGATTAGTGAATCAGACCTAATTGCACGTGCTATTCAGCAAACCTTTGTAGGATTGATCGAAGCCAATAAGCAAACTAGGCAACCTGCTAGCTTAGACAAATTAACGATTGGTGTAAAGTGCGGTGGTAGTGATGGCTTTAGCGGTATTTCTGCGAATCCTGCAGTGGGTTATTGCGCGGATTTACTTGTTGGATTAGGCGGCAAGGTATTACTAGCAGAATTTCCTGAATTGTGTGGAGTAGAACAAGAACTAATTAACAGAACCATTGACCCAGCAGCAGCTAATAAATTTATTCATTTAATGCGTACCTATAACCAGTCCGCATTAGAGGTAGGGTCTGGGTTCCACATGAATCCTTCTCCTGGTAATATTAAAGATGGTTTAATAACTGATGCTATTAAGTCGGCAGGTGCGGCAAAGAAGGGCGGTAATGCGCCAATAGTGGATGTGCTTGACTATACCGAGCCTGCTACTAAGCCAGGCTTAAGTTTGGTGTGTACTCCAGGAAATGATGTGGAAGCGACTACGGGGAAAGCTGCATCCGGCGCGACGCTTATCTTATTTACCACTGGATTAGGTACGCCTACCGGTAATCCAGTTTGCCCAACTATTAAAGTAGCAAGCAATACAATATTGGCTACAAGAATGAAAGATATCATTGACATTAACACAGGACCTATTATAGAGGGTGAAAAAACGATTGAACAAATGGGAATTGAAATTTTAGAATATTGTATCCAAGCCGCAAGTGGTTTAGAAATCCCTAAGGCTGTATTATTAAACCAAGATGACTTTATTCCATGGAAACGTGGAGTGAGTTTATAATTTATAAATTAAAGATTGTATGAAACCATTCATGGACGAGCATTTTTTATTGCAAACCAAAACGGCCCAAACTTTATATCATGATTTTGCAAAAGCAATGCCAATCATTGATTATCACTGTCATTTATCTCCACAACAAATTGCGGACGATATTCGCTTTGACAACTTAACGCAAGCATGGCTTGCAGGGGACCACTACAAATGGAGGGCGATGCGGACTAACGGAATAAACGAGGCTTATTGTACTGGAGACAAACCCGATATTGAAAAATTTAATCAATGGGCAGGAACGGTTCCATACACCATGAGAAATCCTTTGTATCACTGGACGCACTTGGAGTTACAGCGTTATTTTGGAATTCATGAAATTCTAAATACAAAGTCTGCACAAGGTATTTATGAAAATGCGACTGCTCAATTGATTCAGCCTGCGTTCAGTACAAAAAATTTAATTCGAAAAATGAATGTGAAGGTGATCTGCACCACAGACGATCCAATTGATTCATTAGAACATCATAAAAAAATTACCGACAGCAATTTTGAGGTAAAAGTATTTCCTGCATTCCGACCGGATAAAGCGATGGAAGTAAGTAATGCTGAAAATTTTATTGCCTATATTAAAAAACTAGAGGCAGCTACGAATTTGTCGATTTCCAATTTTGAAGACTTCTTATTTGCATTACAAAATAGACACGACTATTTTGCAAGTATGGGTTGCAGTGTGAGTGACCATGGTTTAGAGGAGATTTATGCGGAGGAATTTACGGGTAGTGAAATTGAAGCAATTTTTACAAAAGTGCATGGTGGCAAATCCTTGAACAATATAGAGCAGCGTAAGTTTAAGAGTTGTATGCTTTTACACTTTGCAGAATGGGATTGGGAAAAGGGTTGGATTCAACAATATCATTTAGGTGCCTTACGTAATAATAACAGCCGTATGATGCAGCAACTTGGTGCAGATACAGGATGGGATAGCATTGGCGATTTTTCACAAGCTGCTGCATTATCTAGGTTTTTAAATAAGTTGGATTCAGATGATAAATTAGCTAAAACTATTATTTACAACCTAAATCCGGCAGATAATGAATTAATGGCAACTATGATTGGGAATTTCAACGACGGAAGCGTTGCGGGAAAGGTTCAGTTTGGAAGTGGTTGGTGGTTTTTGGACCAAAAAGACGGCATTGAGCGTCAGTTAAACGCATTGAGCAATATGAGTTTGGTGAGCCGTTTTGTAGGTATGTTGACTGATTCAAGAAGTTTCTTGTCCTACCCAAGACATGAGTATTTCCGTCGTATTGTATGTAATATGTTTGGTAATGAAATAGAACAAGGTGAATTACCAAACGATACAGCTTGGATTGGCAAGATTATTCAAGACATTAGCTTTAACAATGCAAATCAATATTTTGGCTGGGAATAGATGTTTTATTTTGATTTAAACGCCGAACATAGTAATTTCATTTTCACATAGAATGAAATAACGAATGACGGGGAATTAGCGATAACGTTATCGTTCCGGTAAATTTGCTTAATTAATTATGAATAAAATTTTTTGTTTTGGCGAGCTCTTACTTCGTCTTTCACCAGCACTTCAGCAAGAATGGATTAAAAGCCAAACCATGCCAGTATTTGTAGGTGGTGCAGAATTGAATGTCGCAAATGCATTATCTACTTGGGGCGTAAGTTCAAGTTATTGTACTGCACTTCCTGATAATTATTTAAGTGCCGAAATTGTAGCTTCCATTGAACAGAATAATATTAATACTTCTGCAGTATATTATACTGGCGAAAGAATTGGAATGTATATTTTGCCAATGGGTGCAGATCTT
>CALPKD020000130.1 GCA_943324055.2 Chitinophaga pinensis | reverse complement strand
TGCTATATTGATCTGGGGAAACGGTGCCCAATACTGGGTAAGTGCTGGTGTAGCAATTGCAGCTTTTGGAGCGCTTAATGGCTTCATACTTATACAAGGCCAAATCCCTTATGCAATTGCAAAAGACAAATTATTCCCATCTATATTCGCGAAACAAAATAAGAATGGTGTGCCAGCGATTGGAATTATTATTTCAAGCGTTTTTGTTTCCATCTTTATGTGTATGAACTATACTAAGGGACTAGTTGCCCAATTCAAATTTTTAATTTTATTGTCTACGCTAACTGTTTTAATTCCCTATTTGTTTTCAACTGCAGCTTATATAATATTACGTTTGCAGCAGGCGTTTAAGTCTAAAATGTCTTTTGTTTGGGCAATCTTATTAGCATCCACTGCATTCCTTTTTTCATTATGGATGATTGTAGGATCCGGCCAAGAGACAGTATATTGGGGCTTTTTATTATCCATGTCCTCTGTTCCTGTTTTTGTGTGGGCTATCTGGAAGAGAGATCATAGTAAACACGTTTAATTCATTTCATTGGTTCGCTAATAGCAATAGAACCACCAATAATTACATTTATGAACACAAGTGCGCATTCTGAGTTTGGTAAAATAAAATCGGTCTTTATAAAAAAAGTGGCAACTGCATTTGTTGACGATACGCATGTCGAATCCAATTGGGCTGCGCTAAATTATTTAGGGAAACCTATTATGCAAATTGCAATAGATGAATATGCAACTTTTGAAAAAATATTAAGTGACCATGGTGCGGAGCTATTGTATTTCCCGCAAGACGTTACTGTCAATATGGATTCGGTATATTGTAGGGATGCTAGTATTGCAACAAATAAAGGAATGATTATTTGTAATATGGGTAAGGCAGGCCGAGCCAATGAACCTGCTGCTCAGCAAAAGGCATTTGAGGCAAATGGAATCCCTGTGCTAGGAATGATTCATGCACCAGGTACTGTAGAAGGAGGAGATGTAGCATGGCTAGATGAACATACTTTAGCTGTTGGGCATACTTACCGAACCAATGAAAATGGGATAGCGCAATTAGCAGCATTGCTTGCGCCGTTAAATGTAACTGTGTTAACTGTGTCAATGCCGCATTATAAAGGGCCATCGGATGTATTTCATTTAATGTCGGTATTAAGCCCTGTAGACGCGAATTTAGCTGTGGTTTACTCTCCATTAATTCCTATTGTATTTCGGAATGAATTAATTGCGCGCGGATATCAGCTTGTTGAAGTACCCGAAGAAGAATTTGATAGCATGGGCTGCAATGTATTAGCATTAGCGCCTCGTGTTTGCTTGATGGTAAAAGGGAATCCTAAAACCAAAGCGGGTTTAGAAAAAGCGGGTTGTAAAGTAATTGAATACCAAGGAGCAGAAATTAGTGTGAAAGGTGGAGGCGGTCCAACCTGTTTAACACGTCCTATTAATCGTTATTAGTGTAGGCTAATTGTTGGTTTGTATATTTTGCAACTATAAATTTGAAATACGTTTTACGTAATTGTACAAATTATACTTTGCCCCTTCTTTTAATTGAGCACTATAAATACCTTTTGTGCCAGATGTGAAATAGGACATCACACTAGCTATACCAATAAATAAACCTGCTTCAAATCCGAATATTTCAATTCCTAGTGCAATGGACGCTATTGAACAGTGCGTTGCACCAGCAAATACCCCAACAAATCCCATTCCTGCTAATAAGGCCATTGGCAAAGGGATAAACCATATTAAGATATTCCCAAGAGTTGCGCCAATAAAAAATAATGGGGTTACTTCACCTCCCTTAAATCCTGCGCTTAATGTAAATGTGGTAAGTAGCAGTTTTATGATAAAGTCATAATGACCCGCAGGTTGTTCAAAGGCGCCGATGATAGATGGAATCCCTAGACCTATGTATTTAGTATTCCCTATAAACGTTATGATAAGTACTAAAATAATACCTCCCACTAACGGTCTAAACTGAATTGCTTTTATATGGTTGAATAGGCTGCTAAAAAAAATGTGAACATAGGAGAACAATAACGCAGTGCATCCAAAAATGATTCCCGCAATTGCTGCCCATGTAATAGAAGAAAAAGAAATACCAGGAATAATACCAATCGAATAAGTGGTGTGATGTATATTCCATGCTAAGCAAGTATAGTGTGCGATAAAAGCAGTTGCAAAGCTTGGTAAGATGTTTTGGTACTTGATATTTTTAAACAACATAATTTCAAATGCAAAAATTGCCCCAGCGATAGGGGTTCCAAAAACTGCAGCAAATCCTGCGCTAATTCCAATAATTAAAATTGTTTTTCTTCCAGCTTCATTTAGCTTAAACAAACCCGTAAACTGATCTGCTATTGCCCCTCCCATTTGTACAGCAGTGCCTTCTCTGCCAGCGGATCCTCCACAAAGATGTGTAAGTAAAGTGCCAATAAAAACAAGCGGTGCCATTTTTAGTGGAATTTTATTTTGTGCAAGCCGATGCTCCTCTAATAATAAATTATTTCCTTTGTTGGCGGCACCAGCATACTTAAAATATATAAACCCAATTAGTAAACCAGCAATGGGTAAACAATAAATAATCCATAAATGAGTTTCTCGCCATGTAGTAACGCCGTCCAATAGAGTTAAAAAAAATGCCGAAACGGTCCCAACCAATAGTCCTACAATGACACAAATTGCAAGCCATTTTAAAAAATCAATTACTAAAGTATTTATTTTAGTCATTGCTATTATACTTAAGAGGTAGGTTTATTTTTATTTTTGGCAATCATTATAATTGCAATGATCACCCAAATCATATTAACTACCATGGATGGGTAAGCTTGATGATGATAGGTGTTAATCACAAAAAACAAGCCCCCAAAGATATTCGCCCATATATATGCTTTGCTATCAGTGCTCAGCTTGCCCGTAATGTTTAGTCCGTAAGACCCTACGATTAATATGGAAGCGATCCAGCCTAAGGTTTCTATCAAAATCTCCATCTAGCATTGTTTTGTTGTTCCCCTTAAAATTACTCATAAACTTTCACTAATGAGGGCTGTTTGTCACAGATATGTAAAATTTGAGCGAACTATACTTTGTTAATTCAATTAACTCATTATATTCGCCTAAGTATGAGAAAGCAATTTTTTGCCAGTTTATTTTTATTAATCTTAGCCGTTCAGATCTTCCCTGTTCAGGGTTTTGAGTTTTGGCATGAATTAATTAAAGGGAAAAGCCAAGCAAATGCTACCATGTCTCAACTGTTAGACGAGGAAGAAGTTGAGACCCTCGCCTTTAAAATTAAAAAAGCAGAGTCAAGTCATTCTTTTTTCTTCGAATTTACTACGCTTGCTGCTCCATTACAAAGCCCTAAATGGTTTACGCTTTCTTTAGGGAACATCATGGATCGTACTGATCCTATATTGATTCCGCCACCCAACGAATTAGCTTAATTTTATTAGGACAATTATGTGCTTTAGTTGCATCTTTGTCAAGCATATACACTCGAATATTGATTCATCAATATTCGAGTGTATTATATTCATTATTATAAAATTCAGTAAATGAGTTCAGATATATCGAACAATGGGTTGACTTTTAAATATTTCAAAGAAGATTTTGCTGCAGGATTGGTCGTTTTTTTAGTTGCCATTCCTTTGTGTTTAGGTATCGCGCTGGCTTCGGGTGCTCCACTTTTTTCGGGACTGATTGCTGGAATTATCGGTGGAATTGTGGTTGCGTTTGCTAGTGGATCTTCGTTAAGCGTTTCTGGCCCCGCTGCGGGTTTAACGGTAATTGTATTAAATGGAATTACCACAATGGGTAGCTATGACCAATTTTTAGTAGCAGTGGTTATGGCTGGGATCATTCAAATAATATTAGGCTATGTAAAAGCAGGAGTGATTGGTTATTATTTCCCTTCAAGCGTAATTAAGGGGATGTTGGCTGCAATTGGAATTATTATTATCTTGAAACAGTTACCTGTTGCTATTGGCTATAATCCATTAAATGCAGTTTCGTACCATCTTGGATCAATTATTATTGCGGTAGTTTCTGTTGCAATCATTTTAATCTGGGATTTGCCTGCTATCAAAAAAATAAGTTTTTTCAAATGGATTCCAGGAGCGCTTGTCGCTGTTATTGCTGGTGTAATATTAGACGAGACGTTCAATTTTTATTTCCCAACTTTAATGTTGAATGCGGATCAGACGGTTAATTTACACGTTGCAAAAAATGCATCTGAATTTGCTGCACAATTTAGGTTTCCTAATTTGAATGCATTAGGTAATTATCAGGTGTATGTACTTGCTGTCACAATCGCAATTATTGCAAGTCTCGAAACGTTATTGAGTACAGAGGCTGCTGACAAACTAGACCCTTTTAAACGTGTGACACCTACAAACAGAGAACTTAAGGCACAAGGGTTAGGGAATATTTTATCTGGGTTGATCGGGGGGTTACCTATGACTGCAGTGATTGTCAGGACTTCAGCAAACGTGAATGCTGGTGGAAAAACAAAGCTCGCTGCAATTATACACGGGGTGCTGCTTCTTGCAAGTATTGTTGCATTTGCTTCTTTGTTGAATAAAATACCATTGGCTTGCTTGGCTGCAGTTTTGTTAATTGTGGGGTACAAGCTTGCTAAGGTTTCCTTATTCAAGGAAATGTACAAACTTGGCTGGGAGCAATTCCTTCCCTTCATCATTACAATTGTTGCAGTTCAGTTTACAGATCTTTTAAAAGGTATTGCGGTAGGGATGCTTGTTGCAATATTTTATATTTTAAGAACCAACTATCGTCGTGATTATGAAATTCACCATGAAAAAAAATCTGAAGGAGGGGCAATTAAAATAGTTTTATCTGATCATGTCACCTTTATCAATAAAGGAAGTATTGCTAAAAAATTAGCAGACTTGCCAAACGACATTCAGGTAACAATTGATGCGACAAATTCACATTATATTGATTTAGACGTTTTAGAAATCCTGCATGACTTTAAAATAGCGGCAGTATTAAGGGGTATTCAAGTAACATTCATCAACATGCCTGAAAAAATTTCTGTTTCAGGCCACTA